>CAMDKE010000060.1 GCA_945901215.1 Comamonas sp. lk | reverse complement strand
CTCTCAAACCCACCTTGTCCAGCACCCGCATGACGCGCTCATGTGCCTCATTTCCCTTGACGCCACGCACGCTCAAGGGGAATCCCACGTTCTCGGCCACCGTCATGTGCGGAAACAGCGCGTAACTCTGGAACACCATGCCAATGTTGCGATGCTCGGGCGCGATGCGGTTGATGGGCTTGCCATCGAGGTAAATCTCGCCCGCAGTGGCGGTCTCGAAGCCTGCCAGCATCATCAAGGTGGTGGTCTTGCCCGAGCCTGAAGGTCCAAGCAAAGTCAAGAACTCCCCCTGCGCGATATCGAGATTCAGGTCTTGCACCACGAGCAGGCGCCCGTCGTAGCTTTTTTCTACGTGGTCAAAGCGGACATAGGGCTTTTGCATGGGAATGCAGGTTCCAGATTCAGGTTGAGTCCCTGGAATAAGCAGGTTTTGTGCCTATGCAGGGATGACGTTGTGCTTGGGGCCGTAGGGGAAGCCCGTGATGTTTTGGTGACCGCTGTCGGTGACGACCAATATATCGTGTTCCCGGTAACCGCCGGAACCGGGCAAACCCTCAGGCAGCATGATCATGGGCTCGATGGACACCACCATGCCGGGCTCGAGCACGGTTTCGATGTCTTCGCGAAATTCGAGTCCGGCTTCGCGTCCATAGTAGTGCGACAACACGCCAAACGAGTGCCCATAACCAAAGGTGCGGTACTGGAGCAGGCCGTACTCTTCATAAATCTTGTTGAGCTCCAAGGCCACGTCGCAGCAGCGCACGCCTGGCCTGACCAGCTTTTGGCCTTCTTCGTGTACGCGCACATTGACTTCCCACAGTTTCAGGGACGCCGCGTCCACCTCGCCGAAAAACAGGGTGCGCTCCAGCGCCGTGTAGTAGCCCGAAATCATAGAAAAGCAGTTCAGGCTCAGGATGTCGCCCATTTGCACCTTGCGCGTGGTCACCGGGTTGTGCGCACCATCGGTGTTGATGCCCGACTGGAACCAGGTCCAGCTGTCCATCAGCTCGGTGTGCGGGTAGCGCTTGGCGATCTCGCGCACCATGGCCTGGGTAGACGCCAGCGCCACCTCGTGCTCGGGCACGCCTTCGTGCACCGCAGCCACCAGGGCTGCGCCGCCCACATCGCAGACCTGGGCGCCGTTTTTGATGAACTCGATTTCTTCGGCCGACTTGACCATGCGCAGCTTCATGCAGTCGGCGGCGATGTTGGTGAACTCCACGTGCGTGAGCACCGCCTTGATTTTGTCCATGCGCTCGAGCGGCAGGTGGTCGTATTCCAGGCCGACGCGGCCTTTGTTGGGAACCTCTTGTGCAATGGCGCGAAAGTAGTTGCCGCTTTGCCAGTCGGTGTAAATCACGGCGCGGTCGCACACGCCTTTGCGCCAAGGCTGACCGCCGTCAATATTAGCGGCGATGATGACCGCCTTGTATTGCGTGACCACCAGGCTGTAGAAGCGGCCAAACGAACAATAGAGGAAATCGCTGTAGTAGTTAATGCTGTGGTAGCTGGTGAACACCACGGTGTCGACCGAACGCTGCGCCATCATTGCGCGCAACTTGCCAATGCGTTTGGCGTATTCGGCATCCGAGAAGCTGTGGCGAACGCGCTCGCCGTTGTCGATGGTGATCAGGTTGGGCATGGTCATGGTTCGGGCTCCGTGGATTGCTTGGGTAAATCCGCGAGTATTGAGGCAAATCCCAATCAAACAATGCCGAATTACGACAACAATCTTTCCTTAAACGCCAAACCCTGTTGGCGCTGGGTGCGGTCCTTTCGCGGCGGTGCGCCAAAACGGGGCGTGTAGCGCGCCGTCAGGTGGGCTGGCGAGGCGAATCCGGTCTCTGATGCAATGTCACGGATGCTTTTGTCGCTGCGCTGCACCAAAATACGCGCATGGGAGAGCCGTATGTCCAAATAGATGCGCTCAGCCGACTTGGCGAACTGCTGGCGGAAAAGCCGCTGCAAGCTGCGTAAAGGCATGCCGGCAAATTGCGCGATTTCGGCAACGGTGAGTGGCTCGCTCACATTGGCCTCCATCAGGCGCAGCGCCTCGACGGCCGCCGGGTGGGTGACCCGCTCTTGGTGGATGATGGACACGGTCTGCACATCGGTCAGACTGCGTCGCTCCACCACCAGCAGGTTGGCCACCTCGTTGGCCAGTTGGCGGCTGCCCGGTGCACGGGTGAGCAGGTACGTCATCAGGTCCAGCGGCGCCACACCGCCGCTGCAGGTGTAGCGGTCGCGGTCCACTTCAAAGAAGTGCTGCGTCACAATCACTTGAGGAAACTGCTCTGCCAGCGCCTCGTGGTCTTCCCAATGGATGGTGCAGCGGTAGCCGTCAAGCAATCCGGCCTGCGCCATCAGGTAGGCGCCCGTATCAATACCGCCCAGAGGCAGACCCTGGAGCGCCATTTTCTTGAGCCACTGCGTCAGCGAGCGCAGTCCACGGTGCGGGATGGGGTTGGGTCCGATGACAAACACCACATCCATCGCCGGTGCATCGGCCAAGCTGTGTTGCGTCATCACCTGGATGCCGTCGCTGGAGGCTACCAGGCCGCCGTCCACCGACAAGAGCACCGAACGGTAGGTGGGGCGCCCCAGCACGCCGTTGGCGATGCGCAGCGGGTCGATGCAGGCGCTCAGCGCAATCAATGAAAAATTCGGCACCACGACAAAGCCAAACACCAGCGATTGCTTGGGCGGCTGCATGGTGCGCGGGCTCAGACGACGGGCAGCACCGCCTCAATGTCGCGTTCTAGGCTGGCCGGTCGGTCGGTGGGTGCATAACGCTTGCGCACAACACCGTCGGGCCCGACTAAAAATTTGGTGAAGTTCCATTTGATGGACTGGGTGCCCAAGATGCCGGGCGCCGCGCGGGTTAACCACTGAAACAGCGGATGGGCGTCTGCGCCATTGACGTTCACTTTGGACATCATGGTGAAGCTTACGCCGTAGTTTTTCTGGCAAAAACTGGCAATCTCACCGTCGCTGCCTTTGTCCTGCGCGCCAAACTGGTTGCAGGGAAAACCCAAAACTACCAGGCCCCGGCTGCCAAACTTTTGGTGCAGCGCTTCCAGGCCGGCAAACTGGGGCGTGAAGCCGCAGGCGCTGGCGGTGTTGACCACCAGCAAGGCTTTGCCTGAGAGCTCTTTCAGGGACAGGGGATGGCCGTCGATTGCGACAGCGTCAAAGTCGTAGGCGGTGCTCATGCAAGGCTCCTTGGTGATTGCGAATATGCGAATCAATTATCCGTGCTGGTTGTCATTGCGCGCAATATCGAGCAGCTGCTCCACTTCCTCGCCGTGCTCGCGGCAGTTGCGCTCATGCCAGCGCTTGATCAGCCACATGCACCCCGCCACCAGCACGCCAAACGCGGTGATCGCGACAAAGGCAGATACCCCCATGCCGGTGGAAAGGCTGTACAGGCCACCGAGCACCAGAATGCAGGTTTGCTCGTTGAAGTTTTGTACCGCAATCGAGCGGCCCGCGCCCATCAGATTGTGGCCACGGTGTTGCAGCAAGGCGTTCATCGGCACCACCAAAAAGCCACCTAGGGCACCCAGCAGCACCAAAAACGGCGCTGCGATCCACACGTTGGAGATGACATTGAGCAACATCACCAGCACGCCCATGGCAATGCCCAGAGGTATCACCCGGGTGGCCGCCTCCAGGCGCATGCGCATGGACGCTACCACCGCACCTACCGCGGTGCCCACCGCCACCACGCCCACCAGGGACGAAGCCTGCGTCACGCTGTACCCCAGTGCGACCGATGCCCAAGCTAGGACGATGTAGCGCAGATTGCCGCTCACACCCCAAAACAGGGTGGTCGTTGCCAGCGAAATCTGCCCCAAACGGTCACGCCAGAGGCGGGTATTGCAGGACCAAAAATCCGGCAACAGGCTGATGATGCGCTGGGGCAGTGGCCGCATCTGCACGCCAGTCAGTGGTATGCGGACGTTAAACCAGGCTGCAGCCAAGTACAACAATATCAGCGCGCTGATAGCGGCCTCAGGCGGGGTGTCTATGCCGACATCAATAAATGGGACATCAAAGGACAGCAAAAACGGCGCAATCTGCGGCCCTACCAATTGGCCGCCCAGCAGCACGCCCAAAATAATGGAGGCAATCGTCAACCCTTCGATCCAGCCGTTGGCCTTGACCAGCTGTGAGGCTGGCAGTAGCTCGGTGAGGATGCCGTATTTGGCCGGCGAATAGGCTGCCGCGCCCAGTCCCACCACGGCATAGGCCATTAACGGGTGGCTGCCAAACAGCATCAGCAGGCAACCCAGGATCTTGATGCCGTTGCTCAGCAACATCACCCGGCCCTTGGGGTAGGCGTCTGCATAGGCCCCCACAAAGGGTGCCAGCACCACGTAAAACAAGGCAAACATGGGCACCAACGCCGCTTGCTGCCACTCGGGGGCTTGGGCGCTTCGCAGCAACTGCACGGCACACACAAACAGTGCGTTGTCGGCCAGCGAGCTGAAAAACTGCGCCGACATGATGGTAAAAAATCCGCGCTTCATGGGGGAAACGTTGCCAGACGCTGGCAGTGCTCGAGCAGTAGAGTGGGGGAGTGAAACTTCACAGTGCACGGGTTATAGCATGCAAGTCGATGCCAAAATCGGCACCACTGCTCCGGCCTGCCGTCGGCCACACCCTATCAAAGTCGCACCATGCCCCGTCCAATTCATGCCGTCGTACACACGCAGGCGCTGCGCAACAACCTCCGGGTGGTTCAGCGCAGCGCACCGGACGCCCGCATCTGGGCGGTGGTCAAGGCCAATGCCTACGGGCATGGCATAGAGCGGGTTTTTGAGGGCCTGCGCGGCGCGGACGGCTTTGCGCTCTTGGACCTTGACGAGGCCCAGCGACTACGGACCTTGGGCTGGCGCGGGCCCATTTTGTTGCTCGAAGGCGCGTTTGATTTGCGTGACCTGGAGTGGTGTTCCCGTCTGGACCTGTGGCACACGGTCCATTGCGAAGCGCAAATTGACATGCTCGCCGCGCACAAAACCAATGTGCCCCAGCGCGTTTTCCTCAAAATGAACAGCGGCATGAACCGCCTGGGATTCGTCCCAAGCCAGTACCGCGCAGCCTGGACGCGCCTGAACGCATTGCCTCAGGTGGACGAAATTTCCCTCATGACGCATTTCAGCGACGCCGACGGCCCCCGTGGTATCGCGCACCAGAGCGCCGTCTTTGAGGCAGCGACGGCGGACCTTCCCGGCGAACGCTGCACCAATAACAGTGCGGCTGTATTGCGCCATGCAATCCATGCCGATGGCGCAGCCGGTGCCGTCGGCCCCGCCAGCGACTGGGTGCGGGCGGGCATTGCGCTGTACGGAAGTTCCCCGGACCATCCTGCGCATAGCGCCGCCGACTGGGGCTTGCAGCCCGCTATGACGCTGTGCGCCCGGATCATCGCTACCCAAACCCTGGAACTGGGCGACACCGTGGGCTACGGATCGGCGTTCGTCGCCGATCGCCCCATGCGCATTGGCATCGTGGCCTGCGGCTACGCCGATGGTTATCCCCGGATTTGCCCCACCGGCACGCCGGTGCTGGTGGACTGCATGCCCAGCCGAACCCTCGGTCGGGTGAGCATGGACATGCTTGCGGTGGACCTCACACCCGTGCCCTTGTCCGGTGATGGAAGCGAGGTCACCCTGTGGGGGGCGGCAGCCAACGCAGCAGTGTTGCCGATTGACGACGTCGCCGCAGCGGCGCAAACCCTGGGCTACGAGTTGATGTGCGCCCTTGCCCAGCGGGTTCCTGTACAGGTCGAAAATTAGCTATGCCCCTGGCGGTATCTGTATGTACATCCAGTAATATCGCGCCCATGGCCAAAGAAAAAAGCGTCTACACCTGTTCCGAGTGCGGCGGCACCAGCCCCAAGTGGTTAGGCAAATGTCCGAGTTGCAACGCCTGGAACACGCTCATCGAGTCGGTGCCCCAGCCCGAAAGCCTGGTGAAAAACCGCTTCGCCTCCCTGGCCAAAACTGCCGAAGTAGCAGTTCTGGCCGACATCGAGGCCAGCGACTTTGAGCGCACCCCCACTGGCCACGGCGAATTGGACCGGGTGCTGGGCGGCGGCATAGTCGAAGGCGGTGTGGTGTTAATTGGCGGCGACCCCGGCATTGGCAAGTCAACCTTGCTTTTGCAGGCCCTGGATTCTTTGCAGCGCAGCGGCAAGAAGACTTTGTATGTGACGGGCGAAGAAAGCGGTGCCCAGGTCGCTTTGCGGTCCAGGCGCCTGGGCCTGGAGGGCTCTCAGGTACGGGTGCTGGCTGAAATTCAGTTGGAAAAAATCCTTGCCACCTTGGCCGATCAGCAACCCGACGTGGCGGTGATTGATTCGATTCAGACGGTGTACTCCGACCAGCTGACGTCGGCGCCGGGATCGGTTGCACAGGTGCGTGAATGCGCTGCGCACCTCACCAGGGCCGCCAAGGCCAGCGGCGTGTGCATCGTGCTGGTGGGCCACGTGACCAAAGAGGGTGCACTGGCCGGGCCGCGCGTGTTGGAACACATGGTCGATACGGTGCTCTATTTTGAGGGCGACACACACAGCCAGTTTCGCCTGGTGCGTGCCATCAAGAACCGCTTTGGGGCCGTGAATGAGATGGGCGTATTTGCTATGACCGAGCGCGGCCTCAAGGGCGTGAGCAACCCGAGTGCCATCTTCCTGAGCCAGCACGCCGAGCCGGTGCCGGGCAGCTGCGTGATGGTTACCCTGGAAGGTACGCGCCCGCTGCTGGTGGAAATCCAGGCCCTGGTTGACAGTGGCGGCCCCAGCCCGCGCCGCCTGAGCGTGGGTCTTGACAAAGACCGGTTGGCCATGCTGCTGGCTGTTTTGCACCGCCACGCCGGCGTAGCCTGCATGGACCAGGACGTATTCATCAACGCCGTAGGCGGTGTGCGCATTGGCGAACCCGCCGCAGACTTGGCGGTGATGTTGGCCATTACCTCCTCGCTGCGTGGCAAGCCGCTGCCCAAGGGATTTATTGCTTTTGGCGAAGTGGGTTTGGCCGGTGAGGTGCGCCCCGCGCCGCGCGGACAGGAACGACTGAAAGAAGCGTCGAAGTTGGGTTTCACCATGGCGGTGGTGCCCAAGGCCAATGCGCCCAAAAAACCGATTGAAGGTATGACCATCCACGCCGTAGAGCGTGTTGAAGAAGCGATGAACCTCGTGCGCGGCCTTGGCTGATCTGCCGCACTTGCCCTGCGCTCGGCGCGCGCTTGCCACCATGTTGCTCACCGGCAAGCGCATGCCTGCATGCCCCACCCTTGATTGACTTCTTGGGTAGCAAAGGTCTATACGCCACCTTCATCTGGGCTTTACGCCTCCTTCACCTCTGCATGAGACTATTCCTGACGTGGAGGTTTTATGCGATTTCTTTCTCTCAACAGCCCCTTTCTTGGTTTGCAGCGCCGTGCCTGGCGCGTTGGCGCCGGCCTCCTGATCTTGGCTGCGGTTGTCGCGGCACTGCCTGCCCAGGCACTAACGGCGGCCGACCAGCTCGCCGCCTATGCAGCGCAATCAGGCCAAACGCCGCAAACCGCGCCGGGGCAAGCATTTTTCACCGCCAAGCACGGCAATGAATGGACTTGTGCTTCCTGCCACAGGGCCAAACCTAGCGTGGAGGGCAAGCACGCCAGCACAGGCAAAACCATTCGCCCCATGGCCCCGGCGGCCAATCCCGAGCGCTTTACCGACGCTGCCAAAACCGAAAAATGGTTCCGCCGCAACTGCAACGACGTGCTGCGGCGCGAATGCACGTCCGCTGAAAAGGCCGACGTGCTGGCTTGGCTTCTCACATTCAAACCCTGAACCCAGACGGTCGCTCATGAAAAAAAACACCAACTCCTTGCGTATGCGCATCGCCCTGCTGATCGGTTTGTCCGCCTTGGGCTTTGCCAGTGGTGCCTTGGCGGACTTTGGCCGCTCCAACCCGGCGCCCCTGCCCTTGTACAAGACCGAATGCGCGGCCTGCCACATTGCCTATCCGGCGGGCATGCTGTCAGCACCATCGTGGCAGCAGCTCATGATCGGTTTGACCAAGCACTTTGGCACCGACGCCTCGCTCGACGCCGCCGCCGCCAAGCCAATTAGCACCTGGCTGCAGGCCAATGCAGGCACCGGGCGCCGGTTCAGTGATGCGCCACCGGATAACCGGATCAGCAAATCCGGTTGGTTTGTCCGCCAGCATGATGAAGTGAGCGTCGCCGTGTTCAAGCGCGCATCGGTTGGCGGGGCGGCGAACTGCGGCGCCTGCCACGGCAATGCCGCCGAGGGCAACTTCAACGAGCACGAAGTGCGCATTCCCAAATAAACCGCCTGCGGCCGAGCTACCCCAATCAGCAACCCTATCAGGACGCCCATGGCTTCTTATGAATCCAAAATTCTGGTCTGGGACGCCCCCGTGCGCGCCTTCCACTGGTTGTTGGTGATCAGCTTTGTCGGCGCTTACCTGAGCGCTGAGAGCGAAATCTGGCGCCTGCTGCACGTCACGCTGGGCTACACCATGGGCGGCTTGATCGGCTTTCGGTTGGTGTGGGGTGTGTTGGGTACCCGGTATGCCCGATTTGGTAGTTTTGTGCGCGGGCCGTCCGCCGTGCGCAGCTACGTTCAAGGCTTGGTGAGGGGCCGCACGGCGCATTTCATCGGCCACAACCCCGCCGGGGCCTTGGCCATTGTGTTGATGCTGTTGGCGGGTGCGGCTACCGTGGCCAGCGGTTATGCGGTGTACAACGAGATCGGCGGTGATTTGCTGGGCGAGGTGCACGAAGTCGTGGGCAATACCATGCTGCTGCTGGTGGGCGTGCATATCGTCGGTGTGGCCGTGGCCAGTTACCTGCACCGTGAAAATCTGCCGCGCTCCATGGTCACCGGCGTCAAGCAAGGAAAAGTTTCTGAAGGCATTGCGCGGGCCTGGTGGTCGGTGGCGCTGGCACTGGTGCTGGCGGTGGCCGCGTTTTGGTACCTGCAGTGGCGCAGCGCACCGCAGCTACTGGACGTAGCGCAAACGAGCCACGGGCTGTTTCATGGTCAGCGGGGCCCCGGGCAATCGCCGTTGCTGTGGCCAAGCCCGGTGTTTCAGCTGGCCTGAGGCCTTGGGCTGCATGCCCGGTCCTACAGCGTTTCGGTGTGCCCGTCGACAGCTAACTCTTGGCCAGAAATGCGCGCGCCAGCGTCTGAGGTGATAAACAGCGCCAGATTGGCAATGTCTTGCGGGGTGATGAAGGTCTTGAGTGAGGCCGCCACGGTCATGTCCTGGCGCACGGCTGCCTCGCTGCGCCCGGTCTTTTCTGCCTCGGCGGCAATCACCCGGTCCATGCGCTCGCCCGAGACTGAGCCCGGGCAAATGCAGTTGACCCGCACACCGGCGGGTCCGAGCTCTTGCGCCAGGGTGCGTGTCAGGCCCCGAATCGCCCACTTTGCCGAGGCATAAGGCGCACGCCGGGGAAAGCCAAACAGGCCCGCAGTGGAAGACATATTGATAATCGAGCCGCTGCCTTGCGCCCGCAACATCGGCGCGGCCAAGCGGGCGCACAAAAACGCCGAATCCAGGTTAACCGCGAGGCAGCTGCGCCAGTCGGCAAAGGAGATGTCTTCGACGTTGGCGGTCGGGCCGGCCACGCCGGCGTTGCTGACCAAGATATCGAGTCCGCCCAGGGTTGCCGTGCCCTTGGCAAAAAAGTCGGCCACCTGTTCCTCGTCACTGACGTCGCAGACCATGCCCCCTAGGGTCGGGTGTGCATCCAGCGCGGCTTGTAGCGCGCCAGCGTGCACATCGCAAATAAAGACCCTCGCCCCTGCCGCCAGGAAAGCCTCAGACATGGCCAAGCCAATGCCGGCGGCGGCGGCCGTAATCAAGACACGTTGGTTGGCGTGGGTCATGGGTGGCTCTTGCACAGTGGTGGAGTCTGACACTGTATCCCTCTTGCAAAGCGCGGGCGGCGCAAAAGCGGCGGCATTTTCCGTGGGTGCTACTGCTGCGAAAATCCTGGCTATGAAAACTCTAAACCCCGCGCCCTTCCAGCGCTTCCTGGTGCCCTTGGGCGCACTGGTGCTGATCGTGCTGGCTTACCGCAGCTATGGCTGGCCTGGAGTTGCGGCCGCACTGGGCGCCTTGGTGATGTGGGCGCTGCTGCACTTCACCCGCATGCTGCAGGTCATGCAGCGCGCGGCCCGGCGGCCCAAGGGTTTTGTTGACAGCGCCGTCATGCTCAACGCCAAGTTGCACGCGGGCATGACGCTGCTGCAGGTGCTGGCGCTGACCCGCGCACTGGGTGAGTCGGTCACAAGCCAAGGCGAGCAGCCGGAAGTTTTTTGCTGGCGTGACGCTGCGGGCTCGACGGTGGACTGCCAGTTTCGCGCTGGGCGACTCCAAAGCTGGAGCCTGGTGCGCCCGCCCGATGGTGAGGCGGACGCCGCCCCGTAAAATCTCGCATTTCCTCGCCTTCCCAACACACCAAAGGATTCCTGCAATGACCGCCATGCCCCCCTCCATGTCTGACCGCGACGGAAAAATCTGGATGGACGGCCAGATGGTCGAATGGCGCGACGCCAAGATCCATGTGCTTAGCCACACCCTGCACTACGGCTGCGGCGCTTTTGAAGGGGTGCGCGCCTACAACACCGTCCAAGGCACCGCCATCTTTCGCTTAGCCGAGCACACCGAGCGCCTGTTCAACAGCGCCAAGATTCTGCGCATGAATATTCCGTTTACCAAAGAGGAGGTGATGGACGCGCAAAAAGCCGTGGTGCGCGAAAACAA
>CAMDKE010000059.1 GCA_945901215.1 Comamonas sp. lk | reverse complement strand
CGAAAGCGCGAATTATCGCGTCTCATTGGCGTGGAAGACCGCATGTTTATTGAAGTGGAAGGCCAAAGCCGCGTTTACGCCATAGCCGACGAAGACCTGGACCGTGAGAACGATGAGAAAACGTCGGCGGTGCACTTTGTGCGTTTTGAACTCACAACGGCCATGTGCGCGGCTATCAAGGCGGGTGCTGCCGTCAAGCTCGGTTGCGACCACACCAATTACCCGGCGCATACGCAAATACCGATAGAGTCCTTGGCCTCCTTAGCAGGCGACCTTAAAGATTAATTTCTGCGGGTGTTTGCAGGAGAGCGCCACCTTTACCAAGCCACAAGGCCGATGGGCTTGACCCAGGAATTTAAGCCCATTTTGATTGATCAATAGGCTTCAATCTTCGACAAAGGCCTCTTCCCGCTTGGCTTTGACCGAAGGCATCAGCACAATGGCCAGCAGCACTGCAGAGGCTGCCAGCAGGCTCGCGGACAAGGGCCGGGTGACAAAGACGCTCCAGTCACCACGCGAGAGCAAGAGTGCACGGCGCAAATACTCTTCCATCATCGGCCCCAAAATAAAGCCCAGCAAGAGCGGCGCCGGTTCGGCGCCAAGCTTGATGAACAGGTAACCAATCACGCCAAATAACGCGACCATCCAAATGTCAAAGGTGTTGTTGTTGGTCGAATAAACGCCAATAGCACAAAACAACACGATTGACGGAAAAAGCCAGCGGTAGGGCACGCTGAGCAGTTTGATCCAGATGCCGATCAAAGGCAGGTTCAAAATCACCAGCATCAGGTTGCCAATCCACATAGAGGCAATCAGGCCCCAGAACAGTTCGGGGTTGTTGGTCATCACCTGTGGGCCGGGTTGGATATTGTGGATGGTCATTGCGCCCACCATCAAAGCCATCACCGCGTTGGGCGGAATGCCTAATGTCAATAAGGGAATAAATGACGTCTGCGAACCCGCGTTATTTGCCGCTTCAGGTGCTGCTACACCCCGGATATTGCCTTTGCCAAATGGCACTTCGCCTGGACGAAGCTTGGTTTTCTTCTCCAGCGTATAGGCGGCAAAAGCCGCCATCACCGCGCCTCCACCGGGCAAGATACCCAGCAAAGAGCCCAGCGCCGTGCCACGCAACACGGCCGGAACCATGTTTTTGAAGTCCTCTTTAGTTGGCATCAGGCCCGAAACCGAGGCGGTAAACACCTCGCGCTCGCTCTCGTGTTTGGACAGGTTGCTGATGATCTCGCCGTAGCCAAACACGCCCATGGCGATCACGATAAAGCCGATGCCGTCGGTTAACTCCGGCACGTCAAAGCTAAAGCGCGCGACACCCGAGTTCACATCAGTGCCCACCATACCCAGCAGCAAGCCCAGCACGATCATGGCCACCGCCTTGAGCAAAGAGCCCGAGGCCAACACCACCGCGCCAATCAAACCCAAAATCATGAGCGAGAAGTACT
This sequence comes from Comamonas sp. lk, assembly GCA_945901215.1. Classification (GTDB taxonomy): domain Bacteria; phylum Pseudomonadota; class Gammaproteobacteria; order Burkholderiales; family Burkholderiaceae_C; genus Allorhodoferax. The sequence goes on along the minus strand of CAMDKE010000059.1, from coordinate 9,365 downwards.
CGGCAGGGCCAAACTTAAAGGCCAGTTCGGTCAAAGGCGCGGCAAAAGCCGCCAAGATCAAGGTGCCAACACAGCCAGCAAAGAAAGAACCCAGGCCAGCCGCCGCCAGTGCAGGGCCTGCCCTGCCCTGCCGCGCCATTTGGTAGCCGTCAATCACCGTGACCACGGAGGACGACTCTCCTGGCAGGTTCACCAAAATCGCCGTGGTTGATCCGCCGTACTGCGCTCCATAGTAAATACCGGCCAGCATGATGAGCGCAGCCACCGGCGGCAATGCGTAGGTCGCAGGCAGCAGCATGGCAATAGTCGCCAAAGGGCCGATGCCGGGCAATACACCAATAAGCGTGCCCAAAAGGCAACCAATGAATGCATACATCAGGTTTTGCAGCGTAAACGCCACGCCAAAGCCCAGGGCCAGGTTGTCAAACAGTTCCATGGTGTGGTGTCCTTAAGCTTTGATAAACGCGGGCCAGACGGGGAACTGCAGATTGAGCAGCAGAATGAACGCTGCGTAACTCATGACAGCAAGAATGATCGCAAGAATGGTCACCTCCTTGAAGTTGAACTCCTCGCCTGCGTTGCTGGCTATGAAGGTCAGTGCAAAGATGCCGACGATCAGCCCCATGGGCGGCAGGCCGATACTTGGCAATCCTCCCAAAGCGGCGCCGAACACCAAGTTGGCTGCGATGATGAAGACCAACGGCCTCCAGGCAAAGCTACCGATCCTTTCACCGTCAATGGTTTCGACCACCAAGGCCTTAAAGGTGATGGCCGCGCCCAGCACCGCCAAGAGCACGCCCAATACCAGGGGGAAGTAGCCCGGGCCCATGCGTGCGCCGTTGCCGATGGTGTAGCCACTGGCGCCCCATGCAAAGGCAATGCCGACCGCCATGAACATCAGTCCGGAAAAAAAATCCTTCTGACTTTTTATGTGCATAAGTCTTCTCCTCATTCTTTTTAGTGGGTCTGATTTTGCACCGAAAAAATCAACGCCCGGATTCAGTCAATTGGGGCGTCGCCCCGAGCACCTCTTCGAGCACGGTAAATCCCTCGGCCACGCGCAACGCGCCCGATAAACGCAAGGGCTGCATCCCGTCGGCCACGGCCTGGCGGCGCAAAGCATCGATGTCGGGTTGGGCGGTGACCAGCGCCCTGAGCGGCTCAGACACCACCAACAGCTCGTACAGGCCCATGCGCCCCTTAAAGCCGGTCATACGGCATTCCACACAACCCACAGCTTTGAAGGGCCGGTAGTCCCCGTTCAAGACCCAGGGCTTCACAGCCAAGGCGAGTTGCTCAACCGGGGCCTGTGGGTCCGCAGCGCGACAGGTCGGACACAAAGTCCGCACCAGACGTTGGGCCAGCACACCGAGCAAGGTCGCGCTGATCAAATACGGCGCAATGCCCAACTCAATCAGGCGCGTCATAGCAGACGGGGCGTCATTGGTGTGCAGCGTGGAAAACACCAGGTGGCCGGTAAGCGCCGCCTGCACCGCCATCTCTGCAGTCTCGAGGTCGCGAATTTCGCCCACCATGATGACGTCAGGGTCCTGGCGCATGAGTGCGCGCACGCCCTGGGCAAAGCTGAAGTCCAACTGTGGCTGCACCTGGGTTTGGTTAAAGGCGGGTTCGACCATTTCGATCGGGTCCTCTACCGTGCTGATGTTGATTTCCTCCGATGCAACCCGCTTCAAGGTTGAATACAAGGTGGTCGTCTTGCCTGAGCCGGTGGGACCAGTGACCAAAATGATGCCATGCGGTTTTTTAAGCAAAGCCTCCCAGCGCTGCGCGTCGTGCACAGAAAAGCCCAATGCGTCGAGGTCTTTGGCGGTGTTTTCTGGATCAAAAATGCGCATCACCAACTTTTCGCCAAAAGCTGTGGGCAGCGTGGACAGGCGCATCTCTATTTCGTTGCCTCGCGCGTCTCGGGTCTTGATTCGCCCGTCTTGCGGGCGGCGGCGCTCGATCACGTCCATGCGGGCCAAAATCTTGATGCGCGCGGTCATGGCCAGCAAAACCGCCGGGGGCAGTTGGTAGACCGGGTGCAGCACGCCGTCGATCCGAAACCGGATCACGCATTGCTCGCGCCGAGGCTCCAAATGGATGTCGCTGGCCCGCATGTCAAAGGCGTACTGCCACAGCCAGTCCACCACCATCACCACGCTTTGGTCATTTGCGTCTAGCTGCTTATTGCTGCGGCCCAGCTCCACCAGTTGCTCGAAGCTGACGCGATTTTGGTTGCCGTTTCTGAGCGCGTGGCGCACCGAATGGGCCAGAGCGTAAAACTCTGCCGTGTAGCGTGCAATGTCCTGCGGGTTGCACAACACCAATCGCACCCGGCGCCGGGTCTGGCGCTCCACCTCGGGCAGCCATTCGGTGGAAAACGGTTCTGCGCTGGCAACCACGATCTCACTGGCCGTCATGGCCACCGGCAGCACCTTGTGTCGCTGTGCATAGTCCGCCGTGAAAGCGTCCGCCACCTTACTCACATCCACCTTCAGTGGGTCAATGCGCAGGTACTGCACACCGGCTAGCGGCGCCAACCAGGCGAGCAAATGCTCAACATCCAGTACTTTTTGGTCCGTCGCACGGCGCATGCCCAGGCTGGCCAGACGCAAAACGGGGTGTTGCGCACTTTCGCCCAAAGCGCAGCGGGCGCGGGTGCGCTCAGCCTCTTCGGCCGAAATGGTGCTGTCGCTCTGCAGCCATGCCAGCAGGTGCTGCCAATCGAGCGCGCCCCTGAAACCAGTTGGGCGGGCCGCAGCTAGGGCGGGGCGGGAACTCATGGAGCGATGGGTTTGAAGCCACGCACCCATTTTGTGGCGGGCAAGCCCCAGTGCGATTCGATGTAGGTGGCACGTTCGGTAAGTGTTGCGCGGCTGGGGCGGCTTGGCGTGCGCTGGGCCAGCACCACCGTATTGCCCTCGCGGGTGGCTTTAAAGGCCCAGATCGCGTCGCGGCCAAAAGCAGTGGCAATTTTTTCCACGCTTTTATCAAAACTGGAACTGCGGCCAAACAGGTTGACAGCCATGCAGCCCTCGGCAGTGAGCGTCTTGCGGCAATCGGCATAAAAACTCGGCGTATCGAGCACCGGGGCGGCGGCCTCTTCGTCGTATAAATCCACCTGCAGCGCATCCACCGTGCCCAGCCAGCGTGGCTTTTGGATCTCTTGTGCCGCGTCGGCCAGCACCACCTGCATGCGCGCGTTGTCGGCCGGTAGCTTGAACCAGCCCCGGCAGGCGCGCAGCACCTGCGGATTGAGCTCTATAGCCGTGGTCTGCATCCGAATCTCTTTGTGGCAAAACTTGGTCAGCGACCCGGCGCCCAAGCCCAGTTGCAGCGCTTGGCGCTTGGGCGCGGTAGACGGGTCTTGCAACAGCAGCCAGGCCATCATGCGCTCGATGTACTCGTGCACCAGCGCATAGGGCGCGTCCAGCAGCATGGAGCCCTGAATCCACTCGCTGCCCAAATGCAGATGGCGCACCGGCCCCTCTTCGGAAAAGTTCACTTCGGGCAACAGGTTTTCAATCGTCATTTGTTTAATCATAGTGGGTCATAGAAGCGCGGCCAGTTTGGGCAACGCGGTTTGGGCATTGCGCCAGACAGCGGCCCGCAGGTCGGCCAGCTCCATGCCACGCAGATGGGCCAGCACTTGCGCGATACGGGGAATTTCTGCGGGCGTGTTACGGCCTTGGGGGGCACCGTCCTGGCGGGCCTGGGCGGTGGTGTAGAGCCAGTGCGGGGGAATGTCGGGCGCGTCGGTCTCCAGCACCAGCGCGTCCAGCGGCAGAGTTTGCGCCAGATGGCGCAATTGCAAAGCGCGCTCAAAGGTGAGCGCACCCCCAAAGCCCAGTTTGAAACCCAGGTCGATAAACGCATGGGCCTGCACCAGGCTGCCGTTAAAGGCATGGGCAATGCCCGTCCACCCCCCAGCTGGTCGGGTCTCGCGCAGAAATTTAAGCAGCCGGTCGGCACTGCGGCGCACATGCAGCACCACCGGCAGGCCCGCGTCGGCGGCCAGTTGCAGTTGCGCGCGGTAGAAAATTTCCTGTTTGTAGCGCATGACCGCCGTGCACAGGGCCGGTACAAAAAAGTCCAGGCCGATTTCGCCTACGGCCACGAGTCGCGGGTCGTCGCCGTGCTGTCGCAGCTGCGCCGCCAATGCCTGCAAATCGGCCTCGCTGGCCCGGGGCACATACAAGGGATGAATGCCCAGGCAATAGCTGTCGCACCAGCGCTGGGCCAGCGCGCGCACCGCGTCCCAGTTGGCCACTTCCACGGCGGGAATCACGCAATGCGCCACACCCGCCTGGCGCGCTGCGTGGCGCACAGTGTCAGCCTCGTCGACGCTGCCAAACTCGGGCGCATCAAAATGGCAGTGGGTGTCGATCCAGGCCATGTTCAGGAGAGCGCCTGCGCGTGCAACGCGCACGTGCGCACGCTTTCACGCATCAGTCTGCCGCCAAGGCCTGCAACTGTCCCTGGTCCAAGCGCAACTGCCGGCTGCAGCGCCGGGCCAGAGCCGCGTCATGGGTGACCAGCACAAAGCCGGTACCGTGCTCGCGGGCCAGGTCGAGCATCAGGTCAAACACGCCGTCGGCGGTGCGCCGGTCCAGGTTGCCCGTGGGCTCGTCGGCCAGCACGCAGTCGGGCCGGGTGACCAGCGCGCGGGCAATGGCCACGCGCTGGCGCTCGCCACCCGAGAGTTCGGCAGGCCGGTGGTGCAGGCGCTGGGCCAAACCCACACGCTCCAGCATGGCGCTGGCCTGTGCCATCGCCCGTGCAGGCTCTGCGCGGCGGATGGTTAGCGGCATGGCCACGTTTTCCAGCGCGCTGAACTCAGGCAAGAGGTGGTGGAACTGGTAGACAAAACCCAGGTGCCGATTGCGCAGGCGGCCTTGGGCCGCCGCATCTAGATCGGCAAGGGCCTCGCCACACAGGCGTACGCTGCCACCGCTGGGCGCGTCCAGACCGCCAAGCAAATGCAGCAAGGTCGATTTGCCCGAGCCCGAGGTGCCCACAATGGCCAGGGTTTCGCCGCGCCGCACTTCCAGGTCAATGCCCTGCAGCACGGTCACGTCCAGCCGCCCTTCAGCAAACCGCTTGCGCAAGCCCTGGCATTGCAGGATAGGCCTTAAATTATTCATAACGCAATGCTTCAGCGGGGTTGATTTGCGAGGCGCGCCAGCTCGGGTACAGCGTGGCTACAAAGGCCATGGCCAGGCTGATCAGCGCCACGGGGAGGATGTCGGCGCGCTGAGGGTCGCTGGGCATGCTACTAATGAGGTAGATGTCTTGCGGCAAAAACGTCGCACCCAGCATATGCTCCAGCGCGGGCACGATGACATCTATGTTGAATGCCACACCCAAACCCAACAGCAGCCCAGCACCCGTGCCAATCACCCCCACCATAGCCCCTTGGACCATGAAGATGCCCATGATGCTGCCAGGACTCGCCCCAAGCGTGCGCAATATCGCAATGTCTGCGCGCTTGTCGGTGACCGTCATAACCAGGGTGCTTACCAGATTGAATGCTGCCACCGCCACGATCAGCGTGAGGATGATGAACATCATGCGTTTCTCCACCTGCACTGCGGCAAACCAGCTGCGGTTTTGCCGCGTCCAGTCGCGCACCAAGAACCCGCTGCCCAGCGTGTCGCTGAGGTCCTGCGCCGCTGCGCGCGCCTGGTGCAGGTCGCGCAGCTTCAGGCGCACGCCGGTGGGGCCTTCCAGGCGAAATATCTTGGCCGCGTCTTGCCAGTGCACCAGCGCCAGCGTGGAGTCGTATTCAAAGTGCCCGGAATCAAAAGTGCCCAGCACCGTCATTTGTTTCAAGCGCGGCACCACGCCGGCCGGGGTGACCTGGCCGCTGGGGGCCACCAAGGTAACCACGTCGCCGGTGCGCACGCCCATGGAGCGCGCCAGTTCGCCGCCTAGCACCACGCCAAAGCCGCCCGGCTGGAGCTGCTGCAACGCCGTTTGCTGACCCGGCGTGGCCAGGTCGGTGACCTCGGGCTCCAAGGCCGGGTCAATGCCGCGCACCAGTACGCCTTTCATGTCCTCACCACGTGCGAGCAGGGCCTGTGCGGCGATAAAGGGAGCTGCGCCCACGACCTGCGCGTTCTCGCGCGCCTGGGCCAGGGTTTGGACTACATCGGGCAGCGCCGCGCCACCCTGGGCGTAAATCTCAATGTGCGAGACCACGCTGAGCATGCGGTCGCGCACCTCTTTTTGAAATCCGTTCATCACACTCAGCACAATGATCAAGGCCGCCACCCCCAGCGCAATGCCAAGCATGGACACGCCCGAGATGAACGAGATAAACCCGTTTCGCCGCGTGGAGCGGCCCGCGCGGGTGTAACGCCAGCCGATGCGCAGTTCAAAGGGCAGCGCAAAGGGCAGCTTGCGCAGCATGGTCACTTGGACGAGTCCGGAAGCACCGCGCCCACCACCGCGCCGGCGGCTTTCACGCCGGTTTTCACCACCACCGCCCCGGTGGTCACCACGGCATCGGCTACGGCCACCACGGCGCAAGCACTACACACCGACACCACGGCCAGCATAAAAAACCACTTCATTACGAATCCTTGCTTGTGTTTGACCCGATTGTCGCAGGGGAGTGCGGCAGACTGCCACGGGGCCGCGCCGCAGGACCGGGCCACGACCGCCGGTGCGGGACAATCGCCCCATGCACCTCGTGATCCCCTTCGCCGCACCCGCCGGCCCCCAATGCCACGCGGCACTGGAACGGCTAGCACTGCCCCATTTGCGCACGCTGCTGCGCACCCTTCGCCCCAGCGGCGCACTGCTTGGGACGGAAGAGGACCTCTCGCCTTTGCCAGAGCGCGTGCTGACCGAAGACGCCTACGCCGATGGCCTGATTGCCTGGGCCGCTGTGCGCGCCGCCGCCCTGCCACCGTTCAAACCCGCCGCCGCCTACGGCCTGGTCAGCCCCTGCCATCTCGTTGTGCACGCCGACCATATCTCCATGCAAGACCCGGCTACTTTGGACCTGAGCGATGCCGAGTCGCAGGCCTTGATGCGGGCAATGCAGCCCTATTTTTTGGAAGACGGCCTCACACTGCATTGGCTGGAAGCCAGCACCTGGTTGGCCGAGGGCGAAGCCCTGCGCGCACTGCCAACGGCTTCATTGGAGCGGGTGCGTGGTCAGCCAGTGGACCGCTGGATGCCGCGCCAGCACGCCGCCAAACTAGTCCGCCGTCTGCAGAATGAGATGCAAATGCTGCTCTACACCCACCCCATCAACGACGCGCGCGTAGCCCGTGGCGCGCCTATGGTGAACTCGTTTTGGCTTAGCGGCACAGGCGACTTGCCGCCCCATTCAGCGCCCGTGCTGCAGGCCACTGTGCTGAGCGAACTGACGGCCCCTGCCCTGCGCGACGACCCGCCGGGCTGGGCGCAGGCGTGGCAGGCGCTCGACGCAGGTCCGCTGGCCAAATTGGTGGCAGCGCTCAAAAGTAGTCCGACGCCGGGCGCTTCCATCGCCCTCACCCTGTGCGGCAACCAACGCGCCCAAACCTGGCGCCAGCAGCCACGCAGTCTCTGGCGTCAGTTCAGCGCTGTTTTTGACGCTGCCAGCCCCGCAACAATTTTGAAGACCCTATGAACATCATCCCCCGCGAAATCCCCCCGCGTAGCGTCTGGGCGCTCGAACAAGCGGGCGTCCACCCGCTGCTGGCCCAGCTCTACGCCGCACGCGGCGTCATCCGCCCCGAGGAACTGGACAACGCCCTGACCAAGCTGCTGCCACCCAGCGGCCTAAAAGGCATTACCGAAGCCGCCGCCTTGCTGGCAGACGCCATTGCCACGAATGAGCGCCTGTGCATCGTGGCCGACTACGACTGCGACGGCGCCACCGCCTGCGCCGTGGCGGTGCGCGGCCTGCGCCTGCTCGGCGCCCGGCATGTCAACTACCTGGTGCCCGACCGCGTGGTCGACGGCTACGGCCTGACCGCGCCGATTGCCCAGCGCGTGTTTGACCAAGGCGCGGACGTACTGATCACTGTAGACAACGGCATTGCCAGTATGGAGGGCGTGGGCCACGCCAAGGTGCTGGGCCTGCAAGTGCTGGTAACCGACCACCACCTGCCCGCGGCCACCTTGCCGGACGCCGACGTTATCGTCAACCCCAACCAGCCCGGCTGCACTTTTGAAAGCAAGGCCATCGCCGGCGTGGGCGTGATGTTCTACGTATTGCTGGCGCTGCGCAGCGAAATGCGCGCGCGCGGCGTATTTGACGCAGCCACACAGCCCAAACTCGACGCCCTTTTGCCGCTCGTTGCGCTCGGCACCGTAGCCGATGTGGTGCGCCTGGACGCCAACAACCGCCGCCTGGTCGCCCAAGGCCTCAAGCGCGTTCGTGCGCTGGCCATGCCTGCCGGGCTGGCGGCCCTGTTTGTCGCCTCCGGTCGCCAGGCAGCCACTGCCACCACCTTTGACTTTGGCTTTGCCCTGGGGCCGCGCATCAACGCCGCCGGGCGCCTGTCGGACATGACGCTGGGCATTGAATGCCTGCTAACCGACGACCCGGCGCGCGCCGACGAGCTGGCGCGCACGCTCGACGGCATTAACCGCGAGCGCCGGGTGATTGAGGGCGATATGCGCGAACAGGCCATGATGGTGGCCGAGTCGCTGTTTGACGAAGGCGACGAGCCGCCCCCGGCGATTTGCGTGTTTGACCCCGATTTCCACGAAGGCGTGGTCGGCATCGTGGCCTCGCGCATCAAGGACAAGCTGCACCGCCCCACGTTTGTGTTTGCCGCAAGCCAGGCGCCGGGCAAGGAGCACGAACTTAAGGGCTCGGGCCGCTCCATTCCCGGCTTTCACCTGCGCGACGCGCTGGACCTGGTCGCCAAGCGCTACCCCGGCGTGCTGCTGCGCTTTGGCGGCCATGCCATGGCGGCGGGCTGCACCATTGCCGAAGAACACTTTGACGACTTCGAACAAGGTCTGAATGAGGTGGCCCAGGAATGGCTGGACGAAGCCACGCTGACGCGCCGCCTGGAAACCGACGGCCCACTCAACCCCGAGTACCGCCGCGTGGATTTGGTCGACACGCTGCACAAAGAGGTCTGGGGCCAGGGCTTTGCCGCACCGACCTTCAGCGAAGAGCTGGAGGTGCTGTCACAGCGGTTGATTGGTGACAATCACATGGCGCTCAAGCTCAAACACCAGGGCCAGCCGGTGGACGGCATCTGGTTTGGCCGTACCGAGTCACTGCCGGCCAGGGTGCGCCTGGCATTCAGGCTGGACGCCGACGAATGGCAGGGCGTGCGGCGCGTGCGCTTTCTGGTGGAAGCCGCGGAGCTTTAAAAAAACGCGGTTTGGGCATCGGGCCTAAAATA
>CAMDKE010000058.1 GCA_945901215.1 Comamonas sp. lk | reverse complement strand
CACGCATCGCCCATTAGCACCTTGGAGGAACTCGAAGCCGGTCTGTCGGCTCCCCACCAAGGTCGGCGCGCCGTGGTTTTGGGGCTGGGCACCGATATCGGCTTGCTGCACGAGACCATGACCCTGGTCAACCAAATGGACCACGCCGTGGCCGTGGTCTGCCGCACCGAGCGCCGCCAACTCGAGCTCGCAGTACAAGCCCTGCAAACCGGCGCCTGCCACGTGCTCGCGGCTGACGACTGGAGCGCGGCAGCCTGGCAGGCCGCCATTCAACGCGCCGCAGTGGCCGCTTTGCCCGCCCATGAAAACACGCCCTTAAGCCCCGCAAGCAAGCCCGCAGCGGAAAGTGCAGTGCGCAGCGTGGTTTATGTAGACCCCGTGAGCCGCAACCTGCTGGCCCTGGCGCAGCGCGTGGCGCAAGCGCAGGTCGCCGTATTGATTGAAGGCCCCACTGGTTCGGGTAAAGAGGTGCTGGCCCGCGTGTTGCATGAATCGTCGAGCGCAGCTAATGGCCCTTTTATTGGCCTGAACTGCGCCGCCTTGCCCGAGCACATGATCGAAGACATGCTCTTTGGCCACGAAAAGGGCGCTTTCACCGGCGCCGTCAAGGAGCACCGGGGCTTGTTTGAGCAAGCCCAGGGCGGCACTTTGTTTTTAGATGAAATTGGCGAGTTGCCCCTGCAATTGCAAGCCAAGCTGCTGCGGGTGCTGCAAGAGCGCACGCTGGTGCGCCTGGGCGGCGAGCGCTTGATCGCGCTGGACGTGCGCGTGGTAGCTGCTACCAACAAAAACCTGCGCGAAGCCATCGGCATGCGCGAGTTCCGCGAGGATTTGTACTTCCGCTTGAGCACCTTCAAGCTGCGCGTGCCACCGCTGGCCGAGCGCGCAGGCGACATCTTGCCGCTGGTGGCCCGCCTGCTGGCCCGCCATACCCGCACCGCCCAGACCTGGAGCGTGAGCGCTGCGGCCCAAGCCCTGCTGCTGGCCTACGCCTGGCCGGGTAATGTGCGTGAACTGGAAAACGTGATTCAGCGCGCCGTGGTCTTGTGTGCCGACCACCATATTGATGTCCAGCATCTGATGTTTGACGACATGACTGATGACGCCATGCTCGCCGCAAGCCTGCACAACGCGCCCGCAACCGGCGAGTCTATGGCCCCTACGCCCAGCGTACTGCCCACCGAGCCGGTGCCCATGTTGGTGGCGCACGGGGCCGACGCAGCGGCGATCCCACCGGTCGAGGCGCACCTGGGTGGCCCCTTGCATGCCGCTGTGATGCACAACGAAAACCAGTTGATCCGTATGGCGCTGGAGTCCTCACGCAGCCGCTTGGAGGCGGCGGAAAAGCTCGGCATCAGCCCGCGCACGCTGCGCTACAAGCTCGCCCGCCTGCGTGACCTGAACCTGCCTTTGCTTTCGCAGCCCTGAGCGCAGGCCCACCAAAAACGACCGGAATACTGCCATGATCGAAAAAGCCACCTCTGCCAACAGCATTGCCGCCATGCTCAAGACGCTGCAAACCCATGCAGCGCAAGCCAGTGGCCAAATCGACCCCAACGCGGGCACGCAGGCTACGACCAAAACCGACTTCTCGGAGCTGATCCGCCAAGCCGTGAGCCAGACCAATGCAACGCAGGTGGACGCACAAAAAACCGCCCAGGCTTTCGAGCGCGGCGAAAACGTCCCGCTCACGGACGTGGTGCTGAAGATGCAAAAAGCCTCGCTCTCCTTTGAAGCCACCTTGCAGGTACGCAACAAGGTGCTCAAAGCGTACGAAGACATCATGAACATGCCGGTCTAAAGCCCGCAACCGACCCCACACGCCCACCCCAACAGCGCTGAAAGAGACTCCCCATGGCAACTGCAACCGCAACCGCTGGCACCTTTTTACCCGCCAACGCAGGCAACGCCCCACTGGCCACCCGCAGCGGCAATGACCGCCGTGTAGCCTCGACCGACCGGGGCGACGACGCGTTCAACGACGCCACAGGCTCAGGTGCCGATTTTTCGGGCCCGTTTGGCCCCATCAAACAAATATTGAACCAGCCTGCGGTGAAAAAGTCCCTGCCGCTGATGGTCATTGCCATGGCCTTGCTGGCGTTTGCGCTGGTCTACACCCTCATTACCGCGCCCACCTACCGCCCCATCGTTACCGGCGTGACCGAGACCGACCAGCAAGCCGTCTACGAGGCGCTAAAGGCTGGTGAGTTCAAACCCATCATCGACGCAGGCAGCGGCCAAATCACCGTGCCCAACAACCGCTACCACGAGGCACGCATTTACCTGGCCTCCAAAGGCCTGCCCAAAACCGCCGCCACCGGCCTGGACTCTTTGAAAGACCAGTCGGCCATGACCACCAGCCAGTTCATGGAACAGGTGCGCTACAACTCTGCCATGGAGCAAGAGCTCGCGCGCAGCATCCAGCAGATTGAGTCCATTCAGACCGCACGCGTGCACCTGGCTACCACCAAGCCTTCGGTGTTTGTGCGCGACCGCACGCCACCCAAAGCCTCGATCGTGGTCACCCCGCAAATGGGCCGCACCGTGAGCCCCATGCAAGTGCAAGCCATCGTTCACCTGGTGGCGTCGAGCGTGCCCATGCTCACGCCTGAAAACGTAGCCGTGGTGGACAACTTTGGCAAGCTCATGACCGACGCCGAGTCTGATGCCTCCATGGGCATGAATGCCGGCCAGACCAAGCACAAGCAGGCCATGGAAGATCTGTACCGCCAGCGCGTGATCCAAATCCTGGCGCCCATCGTGGGCGAGGCCAATGTGCGCTCGCAGGTCAACCTCAGCCTGGATTACAGCCAGACCGAAGTCACGATCGAAGACTTTGACACCGGCGGCAAAGGCCCGAAAACCCGCTCCGAGGTGAACAGCGAAGACCGCAACAGCGCAAAAGAAGCCTCTGGCATTCCCGGCACCTTGTCCAACACCGCGCCCGTGGCACCCACCACCTCGCTCAATACCGCGTCCACACCCCAAACCGCTTCCGACGAGCGCAGCACCATTGCAACGCGCAGCACGCGCAACTATGAAATTGACCGCCAGGTTCGCCACACCAAGAGCGCCAGCGGCGGCATCCAGCGCCTGAGCGTGGCCGTGGTCATCAACGAGCGGCCGCCCCAGCCCCAGCCCAAGAACGACAAGGGCGAAGACCAGCCGCCCAAACCCAACCCCTACACACCGGAAGAGGTGGAACGCATGCAGCAACTGGTGCGCGGCGTGGTTGGCTTTGACGAAGGACGCAAAGACGTGGTCAGCGTGATCCAGGCCAAGTTCGAGCCCGAGACGCCGATGGACCTGAGCATCCCCTGGCACAAGGACGAGGCCGTCATGACCAATATCAAGTCGGCCTTTTTGGGACTTATGTTTGTCGCCTTCCTGATGGTGGTGGTGCGCCCGGTGGTCATGCACATGATGAACCGCGACAAAGAGGCAGCCCAGGCCGCCGCCGAGTCCATACAAATCGCCCAGGAACAGCAGCTGGCGCTGGAGGTTGCGGCAGCCGAAACGGCAGCAGCCGAATCCGCCGAGCCGTCGGCTGCCGACACGCTGGAAGAAATGAAGGCCAAGATGAAGGCCAAGAAGTCAGGCATCTCCGCCGAAATGATGGACACTGCCAACACCTACGACGACAAAGTCGCGCTGATCCGCATGATCGTATCCGACGACTCTGCCCGCGTAGCCAGCGTCTTGAAAAATATGATCAAACCGAGCTGATCGCGTCTGCGGAAGTAAACACACCATGGCTGATCCCGAAACCAAACCCGCAGGCCCTGCCGGCTATACCGACGCCCTTCGCAGAGAGATGGACGAGCTCACCGGCACGCAGCGCGCTGCTGTGCTGATGCTGTTGCTAGGCGAGGAGCAGGCGGCCAACATCATTCGCTTTCTCAACCCAAAAGAAGTCCAGGGCCTGGGTGTGGCCATGGTCCAAGTAGCCGAGCTGTCGCAAGAGGCGGTCAACGCCGTGCTCGACGAGTTCGTCGCCGAAATCAAACGCCAGACCAATCTGGGCCTGGGCACCTCCGACTACGTCGAGAAAGTGTTTAAACGTGCCTTGGGCGACGACAAGGCGGCATCCGTCTTGGGCCGCATCAACCCCGGTCACGGCAGCAAAGGTCTCGAAATTCTGTCGTGGATGGACGCGCGCTCCATTGCCGACATGATCCAAGCCGAACACCCCCAGGTGGTGGCGATTATTTTGTCGGTGCTGGAAAACGCCGTCGCCGCCGAAGTACTGAACTTTTTGCCACCGGACTCGCGTGCAGAAATCATGCAACGCGTGGCCAGCCTGGAAACCGTCCAACCCTCGGCCATGGAAGAGCTGGAATCCATCATGAAGAAGCAGTTTTCCACCAACTCGACCTCCAAGTCGTCGAGCTTTGGCGGCATCAAGGCTGCAGCCAACATCCTGAACCTGACCAAGACCGCGCTGGAAGCTTCGGTCATGGGCGGCTTGCGCACGCTAGACCCCGAACTGATGCAAAAAATTCAGGACAATATGTTCACCTTTGAGAACCTGGTGGGCGTGGACAACAAGGGCATCCAGGTCATCATGCGCAACGTCGAGCCTGACCTGATGATGAAAGCCCTCAAAGGCGCCAGCGACGCAGTTAAAGACAAGTTTTTGGGCAATATGTCCGAACGCGCGCGCGGCATGTTCAAAGACGACATGGAGGCCCTGGGCCCCATGCGCCTGTCCGACGTCGAAGAGGCGCAAAAAATCATCATGCGCGCCGCGCGCAAACTGGCTGATTCCGGGGACCTGGTCCTAGGCGGCGGCGCAGACTATGTCTAAAGCCGCAGCGGCCCCAACCGAGGCGGCCAAGCGCAAAGCCGCGGTGCGCGCCGCACGGGTGTGGCAACCCACCGACCTCTTGCACCCCATTGCCCCCGAAAGTGGTTTCGTCGCCAAAGCCTGGCGTGCCCAAGCTGAGCCCGTTTTTGGTTTGGTGGACTTTGACACGCCCACAGCTGATTTATTGCCGGCCCCGCCGACTCCGCCCGAGTCGGCCCGGGCAAATGCGCCAGCAGACCCGCCGGCGCCAGCCTTGGCTGCACCAGAGGCGCCGGCGCTGAACGCCCGGGCGCTGGAGCAGGCGCGCGAAGAGGGGCGAGCCCAAGGTGCAGAAGAAACCCGCCAAGCCCTGCGCGCCGAGATGGAGCGCACCGTCAAAGAAGCACTGGGCGAAGACCAAACCCTGGTCAACAGCCTGAGCGCAGCCATTGCCAGCTTGCAACAAAGCCCACAAACTTTTTTTGAACCGCTCAAGCGTCTGGCTTTGCACCTGGCGGAGCAGCTGGTTTTGGCTGAGCTACAAATCGATGGCAACGCCATCGAACGCCTGGTGCAGCGCTGTGTGGACGAATTAGCGCAACACGACGAGTCCCTGGTGCTGGTAGAGCTCAACCCCAACGACCTGGCCGCTTTGCAAAGCCTGCGCGAACGCAGTGGATTGAACGAAGGATCGGCCCTGCGTCTGCAGGCCAACGACCGTTTGCTGCCCGGCAGCGTGCGCGCCAGCGCAAACGACGCCGTGGTGGAAGACCTGATTGGTGAGCGCTTGGCCGCACTGGCACGCGGTTTGGGGGTTGATGGGCCGCGCTGGAGCGCAAAAACGGCGTTCAGCCCCGAGCACATCGCACGCGACCGCATCCCCGGCACAGGAGTAGAGGATGCCCGCCCCCGCATGGCTGCTAGCCCCGCACCCGTAAAAGACGCCGGCTACGACACGGTCTCTGACATTGACGACATCCTGCGCGAAGCCGAAGGCCATGTTTAACTTTGACTCTGAGGTCGACCAGGCGCTGACCCAGCTCCACACCCAGCGCCCCAAACGCAGCGGCACGCTGGTGCGCCTGGTGGGCTTGCGCCTGGAAGCGCGCGGCATCATGGCGCCGGTGGGCGCGTGCTGCGAAGTGCTGGGCCAAGGCGGCCACCGTATTGAGGCCGAAGTGGTAGGTTTTGCCGACAACACGATTTACCTGATGCCGTTTTCCGAGCCGGTAGGCATAGGCCCCGGCGCATCGGTGCGCGTAATTAGCGAAAGCGGCCACGCCGATTTGGGCGACGAGTTACTGGGCCGCGTCATTGATGCCCAGGGCGAGCCGCTGGACGGCAAACCCAAGCCTGCCTGCACCACCAAACTCGGCCTCTTGGGCCTGCCCCTGAACCCCATGGAGCGCGGCCCGATCAACCGCGTGCTCGATGTGGGCGTAAAAGCCATCAACGGATTACTGACGCTGGGCCGCGGCCAACGCGTGGGTCTGGTCGCCGGCTCTGGCGTGGGCAAAAGCGTGCTCTTGGGCATGCTCACCCGCTTTACCAAAGCGGACATCGTCGTCATTGGCCTGATTGGCGAGCGCGGGCGCGAAGTGCAGGCCTTTATCAACGAAACCCTGGGTCCCGAGGGTCTGGCAAAGGCGGTGGTGATCGCCGCCCCGGCCAATGTGTCGCCGGTGCTGCGCCTCAAAGCTGCGCACCTGACGCATGTGGTGGCCGAATACTTTCGCGACCAGGGTAAGGACGTACTCATGCTGGTCGACAGCCTGACCCGCGTGGCACACGCCCAGCGCGAAATCGGCCTGGCCATTGGTGAGCCGCCCACTTCCAAGGGCTACCCGCCCTCGGTGTTTGCGCTTTTGCCCAACTTGATCGAGCGCGCCGGTGTGGGCCGCCACGGTTTTGGCTCAATTACCGCCATCTACACCGTGCTGGCCGAAGGCGACGACGGCAACGACCCGATTGTTGACATTGCCCGCGCCTCGCTCGACGGCCAGGTGATGCTGTCGCGCAAGCTGGCCGACGCGGCGCATTACCCGGCCATTGACCTGACTGGCTCCATTTCACGGGTCATGCAAAACCTGCTCTCGCCCACGGATTTGAAGCTGGCCAACCGCTTTCGCCGCCTGTGGTCGCTATACCAACAAAACGTCGACCTGATCCAGGTGGGCGCCTACCAATCGGGCACCAACGCAGAAATTGACCAGGCCATTGTGCTGCGCGAGACCATGGAGCGGTTTTTATGCCAAGACATGTATGCAGGTGTCGACGAAAGCAACACGCGCACCGATTTGCGCGTATTGATGGAGCTGTGATGCACCCGAAACGGACTAAGCCATGAAAGTTCGCGCCTGCTGGTCCGCTCTGGAAAACAAGGCGGAGCAAGCCATTACACAGCTGCGTACGGAGACCGTGCAGGCACAAAAGCTGCTCGAGTCCCTGCTGAGCAGCCAGCAGCGCCTGGAGCACATGTACGAAGAGTACCGCGCAAAGAACGCCGCCATCGACAGCTGCAAAGGCATGGCTGACGCCATGAACCAGCGCCAATTTATGGCCCAGTTGCTCGCCCTGCGCGAACGCGTCGGCCAGGACATCGCCAAATCAGAGATGCACCTGCACAACCTGGCGCAGCGCATGCTGCTGGCCGAGACCGAGCGCTTAAAAATGAAAACTCTGTCAGAAAACGACCAACTGGCCGTTCAGGTGCATGTGCGTCGGCGCGAGCAGCGCAGCATGGACGAACTGGGCATGCTGCAATTCAACCAGGCGCGCGCCGCATGAACCCCTCGGGCGGCCTGTTTTGGCACCTGCACGCCTGGCGCCAGCAGCGCCACTGGCATGGCGCCTGTGCTGATATTGCCCAATGGCTGGCCACATTGCCGCCACCGGCCAAGGCCCGTGACCCGCAGGTGCGCGACAGCTTGGTGGTCATCGGCGCCAGTGCCGGCTGGATGCTGTCCAGCCCTTGGCTGCAAGGCTTTGCGCAGGTGGACACCTTTGACCTGGACCGCTGGGCTGGGCCGCTGTTCAGGCGCCGCCATGGGGCCGCATTGCAGGCGTCTGGAACCGCGTTGGCTTGCCACACCCGCGACGCGCTGGCCGATCTGGACGCAGTGCTCAGCACCCACCCGCAGGCCGTGGTGCTGTTTGACAACGTACTGGGACAGGTTCGCTTCCACTGCGCCAGCACCGACGAGGCCAGCCAACGCATAGCCAAAGTCACCCGCCGCATGCGCGGCCGGCGCTGGGGCAGCGTGCACGACGCCTACTCCGGCCCCACCCAGGCACGCCGTGTCGGCCTGCCCGCACCGGCCATGCACCGCAGCGTGCAGGCGCGCACAGGCGGTTCGGTTGCTGCCAGCGCTCAACGCAATACCCAGGCCTCACAGCCCATGGGCGCTGGCTTTGACACCTTTGGCCAGCAACTCCACGCGCAAGGCGATTGGCTGGACCACCTGACCGAGGCGGTGTTCCCGCAAGGCACCCTGGTGCACCATATTGCTTGGCCCTATAGTGCGCGCTATTGCCATTGGCTTCAAGCCGGGTGGATAAACCCATGACCCAAAACGCTACGCGCCACCCAAACCTGACCAGCCTGCGCCGCTGGACAGCTGGGTCCTGCCTGATGGTGGGCGCGCTGCTGGCGTCTTGCGGCGGGCAAAGTAGCGGTACCAACACGACTGGCGGCGGACAAACAAATCCTGGCAACGGCACCACGGCCAGCCTGGCGATGGCTGGAGCTTACCGGGGCAGCGTGACCTATATCGGCAACCCATACACCAGCGATTTCGTGAGCTTTCTGACACCTGAGGGCGCTTGGTATGGCTTGTATTTTTTGAAGACAAGCAGCGAGAGCGTGTACCCCGACATCTACACAGGCACAGTCACAGCGACCAGCACGAGTTCTGCAACCATATCGCCGCTCAAGGCCTCACAGTACGGCAAAACAGTGACCACGGGCAGCGCCACGGTATCTGGCAGTTCTGTGCTTAGTTACCGCATTGACTTGTCTGGCATCAACCTGGCAAATAGCCAGCCGCCCAGCTTTTCCCCCACTGCTATCGATACGCTCACAGGTATTGGCGGGAACTGGGTGGGCGATTTGAAAGACAGCCAAAGCCTCGCCGACACCGGTCTCACTCTGGGCTTCTCTGATGCAGGATCGCTGACGAGCGGCAGCAGCTACGCCACATGCACACTTGACTTGCAGCTGACACCCCAGTCGACGACAGCCAATCCCTACTACGCCGCAAGCCTGAAAATCAGCGGTGACGCCACACTCTGCGGTCGGGTTTCTAGAAACGGCGGGAACACAGTTTCCATGTCCGGCATAGGCTTCATCCACGCACCCTCCGCGGGAACCAAACGCCTCGAACTCATTCTTACCGACACCAGTGGCAGCGGCCTGTCATTTCGTGGCGACCAATAAAAATGACTCAAACTTTCGGCCTTGGTGCCGATTCCCGACCCAGAGGCCCAAGGTTTGCAGCGCAGCCCTGCCCTGTCCAATTGCAACGGCCAATCGCCGGACTCGTTTCATTTAAATTCGTAAACAGAGAAGCACCATGAAAAGAACCATTGTTGAAGTGATCCTGGCTCTGGCGCTAGTAGGCGCGGGTTTCTTTGGTTGGACCAATTGGAAACAAAACCAGGCCGCGACCGGCCAGGTGGCTACGCTCAAAGCAGCGTCCGAAGAAGCGACCAAGGCTGCCGCCGACACCGCAGGCGCCGTCAAAGCAGCCGAAACCGAGATGGCCGCGCTGCGCGAAGAAATGGCGCCGCTCGAAGGCAAAGTACAACAACTCGAAGCTGTCAAAGCCGCAATGGCCAACGGCACCACCTTGGCTGATCTGGAAGCAGCCTACAAATCACAAAAGAACCTCTCGGCCGAACGCCAAGTCGGCCTGGGCGCCCTGCGCATGCTAACCAAGGGCGCAGACGACCCGGCGGCGATGGACGCGTTTCGCAAGGCGCTGCAAATGTCCGAGCTCGGCGACCGCAAGAACACCATTTGCGCTGCCCAAATCGGTCTGGCTGCTGCGGGAGAAAAGGTCGCAATCATGGCCGAATGCCTTTCCAAAGGCGCCAAGGCCCAGGGCGACAAGGCTGAAAAATCTGGCCACGATGACAAAGCGGCCGAAAAAGACGGCCACGCTGACAGCGATGCCAAAGACGACGGCCACGGCAAGCCCGGCGACAAAAAAGCTGCGGCAAAGCACGCCGGCCATTGGGGGTATGACGGTGCAATGGGACCCGCCCAATGGGGCAAGGAATTCCCCACCTGCGCCAAAGGCAAATCTCAGTCGCCGCTGGACATTCGTGGACCTTTTGTCAAAGCCCGTGTGGTGGTCACCGCTGACTACAAAGAGGGCCCCCTGAAAATGATCAACAACGGCCACACCATCCAGGTCAACGTGGTGCCGGGCAGTAAATTGCGCGTCGACGGTGTTCCCCATGATCTGCTGCAGTTCCACTTCCACCGCCCCAGCGAAGAAAAAATCGACGGCAAGCCCATGTCCATGGTGGTCCACTTTGTGCACAAAAATGCGGCCGGTAAGCTGGCGGTCTTGGGCGTGCTGCTCAAGGAAGGCAACGAAAACCCGGGCATCAAAACCCTGTGGACCCATATGCCCACCGAAGAGGGCCCCGAAGTCGCTCCTGAAGGCGTGAATTTCAACCCCGGCAACCTGTTGCCGCGCGAATTTGACTACTACAGCTACGAAGGCTCGCTGACCACCCCGCCCTGCACCGAAGGCGTTCGCTTCTTTATTTTGAAAACTACGGTCAATGTGGCCAAAGAGCAGGTCAACAGCTTCCCGTTCAAGCTCAATGCACGCCCGGTGCAAGCGCTTAACGGCCGTGAAATCCTGACCAACTAGTTGAGTCACCCGCCTGTGCCCTGCCAACCCGGACCGATGCCATGAAAAAACAATCCTCCCTGAGTGCCATTTTTTTCACTGCATTGATCACCGCCGTAGTGGTAGGCGCCATGGTCTGGGGAGCAGTAGCCGCTGGTTGGCTTCATTTTGGCGTCGCCAAAGTGGAGTCGCG
>CAMDKE010000057.1 GCA_945901215.1 Comamonas sp. lk | reverse complement strand
ATTTCGAGGTTCAGATTCGCAAAAACCGGACAATCGGCGTACGCAAACGCCAGGTCCCGAACCTGCACCACTGGCGAATTGGAAAAGTGTGTGTGCCCCATGGCCGCCAATGCTAGCGCACAGCAGATGCCGCCCAAGCCGCCTACCGCGCCACAGGCACAATGGAGCAACCTTGCAAGGTCTGTTCCATGCCGCGCACATTCAAAATTCCCGAGTCCGTTTTGGTTGTAATTTACACCCCGGCGTGGGACGTACTTTTGATTCGCCGCACCGATGAGGACCCGCTGGCACCGGCCTTTTGGCAGTCGGTGACGGGCAGCAAGGACACGGCCCAAGAGACATTTCAAGCCGCCGCGGTCCGCGAAGTCCAGGAAGAAACCGGCATTGGCTGCGACTTGGACTTCGACCAAGGCCCTGTGCTGCACGATTGGCATCTGGAGAACGTGTACGCCATCTACCCCCGCTGGCTGCACCGCTACGCGCCCGGGGTGTGCTTTAACACCGAACACCTTTTTGGCCTGCAAGTGCCTGCCCGCACGCCGGTGCGGCTCAACCCACAGGAGCACACGCATTACCAGTGGCTGCCCTACCTCGAAGCCGCAGCGTGCTGCTTTTCACCGTCCAACGCCGAGGCCTGCGCCATGCTGCCCCGCTTCGCAGGCAAGGGGGGTCCAGCATGACGCAGCGATTGCGGGTGGTGAGCTACAACATCCACAAGGGCGTGCGCGGCATAGGCCCTGCGCGCCGATTGGAAATTCACAACCTGGGACAGGCCATGGCGCAATTTGACGCCGATCTGTTGTGCCTGCAAGAGGTACGCAAAGTGCACCGGCGGGAAGAAAAGTACTTTTTGCACTGGCCCCAACTACCGCAGGCCGAGTTTTTGGCTCCGCCGGGCTTTACTGCGGTGTACCGCAGCAATGCGGTCACCCGCCACGGCGAACACGGCAACGCGCTGCTGTCGCGCTGGCCGGTGCTGGCGCACCAGCACGAAGACATGTCGGACCACCGGTTTGAGCAACGCGGCCTGTTGCACACCGAAGTGACCGTGCACGGCCAATCGGTGCATGTGCTGGTGGTGCACCTGGGCTTGATACGCTCGAGCCGAGCGCGCCAACTCGGCCAGCTGTGCCGATATATAGCGCGCGAAATTGCGCCCGCCGCACCCGTGGTGGTCGCCGGCGACTTCAACGAGTGGAGCCCCATGGTCGAGCGCGTCATGCAGCAAGCGGGCCTGGCTGCGATGCAAAAGAGCGGATGTGCCACCTTCCCCTCGCGCCTGCCACTGTTGCAACTCGACCACATTTACGCCCGCGGAATGCGCCCGGTGTCCCTGACGGTGCTTCGTGGCGGCCAATGGGCCCAAATGTCGGACCATTTGCCGCTAGTTGCCGAATTTGAATTGCCCCCTCCATGAGCCATACCCACTTCACCCCCGAGCACCAGGTGCGCTTGTTCCAGGGTGCGGGTGACTTGTTTGAGGCGGTAGTTCAAGCCATTGACGACAGCGTTCACGAGGTGCGACTGGAGACCTATATTTTTCACTTCGACGCCCAAGGCGAGCGCGTTGCCCAGGCATTGGTGCGCGCCGCCCGGCGTGGCGTGGCCGTGTTTGTGGTGGTCGATGGCATCGGTACCCCGGCCTTGCCTGCGCAATGGAGCCAGCTTTTTGACCACAGCGGGGTGCAATGGCACCGGTTTTCACCCCTGGGGTGCTTGGGCGTGCTGTTTCCCGTGCGCTGGAGGCGCCTGCACCGCAAACTCTGCGTGGTCGACGGCAAACAGGCATTTTGCGGCGGCATCAATGTGATTGACGACTTTATCGACCTGCACCACGGCCAGCTGTCGGCGCCCAGGCTGGACTTTTCGGTCCAGGTCGGCGGGCCCTTGGTCAAGGATGTGCAGGCGGTGATGGAGCAATTTTGGTTGCGACTGGCGTTCGCCCGCAATGTGGAAAGCCTGCAATGGAAGGCCGCGCGTGCGCAGCTGCGCCAACCCACTTTAACGACCACCGTGCACACGTCTGTGCCAGCCAAGCTGATTCCCAGCACAGCGAACAAGGCCGTAAACAGCGCGGTTTCGGCCGCGCTGTTGTTGCGCGACAACGTGCACCACCGAACCCGCATCGAGCAGGCCTACCGCAAGGCCATTGGCGAAGCGCGCAGCGAAGTCCTGATTGCCAACGCCTATTTCGTGCCCGGACGCAAACTGCGCCACGCTTTGGTCCACGCCGCTCAGCGCGGTGTACGGGTGCGCCTGCTGCTGCAAGGGCAATACGAATATTTCATGCAATACCACGGGGCCAGAGCCGTTTATGGCGTCTTGCTAGCAGCCGGTGTGGAGATTTATGAGTACAAGGCCGGGTTTTTGCACGCCAAGGTGGCCGTGGTAGACCGACGCTGGGCCACCGTGGGTTCCTCCAACCTGGACCCCTTGAGCTTGCTCCTAGCCCGCGAGGCCAATGTAGTCGTGCATGACCGCCGCTTTGCGCTGCTGCTGCGCGAACGCGTGCTCAGCGCACTCAACTCGAAGTCGACCCGCGTCCAAGCCCAGGCCTACGCCGGGCGCGGTTGGTGGCAGCGTGCCATGGACATACTGGCCTTGGGACTGATGCGCATCATTTTGTTTTTAATAGGACGGCCGTATTAAGGCCTACTTTGCTATTATTTAAGTAGCATTCTATTCAGTAATGGCGAGGCATTTCACAGAAAAACCTTATTTGACAAAGACTGGTAACATGCCGCCTCGCCCATCACATGACCACTGCCATGAACCCACCCGACGACGATGTTGGAACCCCGGTTTCCGTCAAAATTCGCCAGCGCATTACGGCCTCGCGCAAGCGTTTCCATGCCAATGACAATATTTCCGAATTTATCCAGCCCGGTGAATTAGAAGCCTTGCTCGATGAGGTGGAGGTCCAGATGCAAGGCGTGCTCAACAGCCTGGTCATCGACACCGAAAACGACCATAACACCGGCAACACGGCGCGCCGGGTAGCCAAGATGTACCTCCAGGAGGTATTTCGTGGCCGCTACGTGGCCGCACCGACCATCACCGAATTTCCCAATGCTGAGCACCTCAACGAGCTGATGATCGTGGGCCCCATCACGGTGCGCAGCGCCTGCAGCCACCATTTTTGCCCCGTCATTGGCCAGATCTGGATCGGCGTATTGCCCAACGAGCACACCAATGTGATCGGCCTGAGCAAGTACGCCCGCCTGGCCGAATGGGTGATGGGGCGGCCCCAGATTCAGGAAGAAGCCGTGGTGCAACTGGCCGATTTGATTCAGGAAAAAACCCAGCCCGATGGCTTAGCCATCGTCATGGAGGCCAGCCACTATTGCATGTCCTGGCGCGGCGTGAAGGACATGGACAGCAAAATGATCAACTCGGTCATGCGCGGCGTCTTCCTCAAAGACCCCCATTTGCGCCGAGAGTTTTTGGCACTGCTTCCCAAGAAAGGGTGATTTATGTTGGTCCGTTTGCTTTATGCCAGTCGTGCCGTCGCGCCGGGCTCGGTTGCCATTGACGAAATCCTGGCCCAGTCGCGCCAAGGCAACCCCAGCTCCGGCATCACCGGCATCCTGTGCTACGGCGGAGGGATTTTCTTGCAAGCCATTGAAGGTGGGCGCAACTCCGTCAGCGAACTCTACAGCCACATCCAACGCGACCCTCGGCACACCGACGTGGTGCTCTTGCATTACGAAGAAATTTCCGAGCGCCGCTTCAGCGGTTGGACCATGGGCCAAGTCAATATGTCCAAGATCAATGCCAGCATCTTGCTCAAATACGCCGAAAAGCCCGAACTCGACCCCTACAGCGTGTCGGGCAAGGTGTCCTTGGCGCTGCTAGAGGAACTGATGGCCACCGCGTCCATCATCGGACGCGCCTGATGGCCCCGCCTGGGTCAGGCCTCAAGCCCGCATGACGCCGGTTCTGGGTTGCGACTTTTCCAGCAGCCCTAACCGGCGTAAAAACATTGTGCTGGCTTGGGGCGAGAGTGACGGGCAGCGCCTGCGCCTGAACAAGCTCGAACGCCTGAGTAGCTTCGGGGGTTTCGCACTTGCCTTAGAAGCCCAAACCGACTGGGTTGGCGGCTTTGATTTGCCGTTTGGGCTGCCGCGCGAACTGGTAACAACCTTGGGCTGGCCGCTGCAGTGGCCCGCGCTGATGGCGCATTACAGCAGCCTGACGCGGGCCCAGATTCGAGCCGATTTTTCTGCTTTTTGCAACGCGCGCCCAGCGGGGTCTAAGTTTGCCCACCGCGCCACCGATGGCCCGGCGGGATCGAGCCCGTCCATGAAGTGGGTTAATCCGCCCGTGGCCTATATGTTGCACGCTGGGGTTCCACTGATTTTGGCCAGTGGCGCTTACTTCCCCGCACTGCAGCCCACGCAAGACAAGCCATGCCGGGTCGCTTTGGAAGCCTACCCAGGCATGCTTGCACGCCAGATCTTGGGCGCACGCAGCTACAAGAATGACAGCCCCGCCAAACAAACGCCCGAGCGGCTCATTGCCCGCAAAGACCTGGTCAACGCGCTCGAACTGGGCCAAACCCCCCTGGGGTTGCGCCTGCGGCTGAGCCACTCCCAGCGTGATGCCCTGGTGCAAGACGCCACCGCCGATGCGCTGGACGCAGTCATTTGCATGGCGCAAGCCGCCTGGGCCCAGCGTTGCCACACGCAGGGCCAGGCCTTGTACGGCTTGCCCTGTGGGGTCGACCCTTTGGAGGGCTGGATCATCGGGGCCTGAAGCCCGTTCGCCGGTGTTACGTCTGGGTGTATAACCCACGCACACCCCATCAAGCCATCACATCAGCGTTGCAGACGCTACAACACCAAGAAAGCAACACCATGGGCGCGCAGTGGAAAGCAAAAGGCAAGGAACTGGCAGCCAATGCGCGGGGCCGGGCCTTCGGAAAATTGTCCAAGGACATCATGATCGCAGCGCGCAATGGCGCAGACCCAGCCAGCAACGCGCGCTTGCGGCTGGTGATGGAGCAGGCGCGCAAAATTTCGATGCCCAAAGAAACCTTGGACCGCGCCATCAAGAAAGGCGCGGGCCTAAGCGGCGAGGCGGTGCATTTCGAGCACGTGATTTACGAAGGCTTTGCCCCCCACCAGGTGGCGGTCATGGTCGAGTGCCTGACCGATAACGTCAACCGTACCGCACCCGAGATGCGGGTGCTGTTTCGCAAAGGTCACCTCGGAACCTCGGGTTCGGTGGCATGGGATTTCGACCACGTGGGCATGATCGAAGCCGAACCCACACCGGGCGCAAGGGGTGTGGACGCCGAACTCGCTGCCATTGAGGCCGGCGCGCAGGACTTCGAGGCCGCCGACGAAAACTCCAACACCTTGTTTCTCACCGACCCTGCCGACCTGGACCTGGTCAGCCGCGCCCTGGCGGCCCAGGGGTTTACGGTGCTCAGCGCCAAGCTAGGCTATAAACCCAAGAACCCGGTGGCAGCAGAAAGCCTGAACGCCGCGCACCTAGAAGAAGTAGAGACCTTTTTGGCGGCCATTGATGCCAATGACGACGTTCAAAACGTCTATGTCGGTCTGGTCGCTTGAACCAAAACCGTGCTGCCGCCTGACCTATCCATGACCGAAACACCCTCCACCCCCAGGCCCACAGGCCGACCCGACCTGCCCGACCATTTGTCCGTCGACCCCCGCAGCCCCCACTATCTAGCGGCTGTGTTTGAACATGACGTGGGCATTCGCTTCAACGGCAAGGAGCGCATGGACGTCGAGGAATACTGCATTAGCGAGGCTTGGGTCAAAGTCCCGGCAGGAAAAACACGGGACCGAAAAGGCCGCCCGCTGCTTATTACGCTCAAGGGTCAGGTCGAAGCGTTTTACCGCTGAGCCCCTGGATGATCCTGCTGGTTACGGCCCGCTGGTCCCGCACACAGCGCAGTGGGCCTTGCGTGGCATACGGACCTGGGTCCATTCCATGCTGCGACCGTCAAGCATCAACAGTCGCCCGGCCAGGCTTTGGCCCGTGTCAACAATGATCTTGAGGGCTTCTGCCGCCTGCATGGCACCGATGATGCCCACCAGCGGCGCAAACACGCCCATGGTGGCGCACCGGGTTTCGGGCGGCGCAACCAGGGGGTCAAATACACAGGCATAGCAGGGGCACGCGCTGTCACGCGGGTCGTAAACCGCTATCTGACCGTCCATTTGAATGGCCGCGCCCGACACCAGCGGTTTACGGTGTTTGACGCAGGCTGCGTTTACCGCGTGGCGGGTGCTGAAGTTGTCGCAGCAATCGAGCACCACGTCAGACTGGGCCACCAGCACCTCGAGCATGGCAGCGTCAGCCCGGGCAGCCAAGGCCACGACTTCAATCCGCGGGTTCAAACGCAGCAGCGTCGCCTTGGCCGACTCCACCTTGGACGTGCCCACACTGTCCGTGGTGTGGGCGATTTGGCGTTGAAGGTTGGTTAAATCGACCGTGTCGTGGTCCACCAGGGTGATATGCCCCAGGCCCGCGCAGGCCAGGTACATGGCCGCTGGCGAGCCCAACCCTCCGGCACCGATGATCAATGCGCGGCCATTGAGAATGCGCGTTTGACCCTCGATACCGATGTCTTCGAGCAGGATATGGCGCGAATAGCGCAGCAGCTCGTCATCATCCATGCTGCGCAGGTCCATGGACCTAATCCTCTTTCGCTTCGGGCTTGCGCTCAACCAAGGTTTTACTCACCAAAACCGGTTGACCCTTGAGTTGCTTGATCGCCTGCGCGAGCTGAAAGTCTTTGTCGGTTCCAAATTCCGGAGCTTTCCGCTCGGCGACCGGCTTGCGTGATTCCTCTTCGAGGCGCTTAAGGGCTTCCTCGCGGGCCTTCTCGCGCGTCCGGTCCTTTTGTTCTTCACCCTGGCCGCTGGCCAGGTGTTTCTCCAGGTCAGCTTCCCTTGTGCGCAATGCCGCGTACGGACTACCCTCTTCGGTGTCGTCGACCATCACGTCGGGCACGATGCCCTTGGCTTGGATGGACTTGCCGCTGGGCGTGTAGTAGCGCGAGGTCGTGATTTTCAGGCCGGTATCGGGCCCCAGGGCGCGAAAAGTCTGAACCGAGCCCTTGCCAAAGGTCTGGCTGCCCATGATGGTGGCGCGTTTGTGGTCTTGCAAAGCACCGGCCACGATTTCACTGGCTGACGCCGAGCCCTCGTTGACCAGCACCACCACCGGCACCTTTTTCAGCCCGGCAGGCAAACCGCGAATAGGGTCTGCGCCCGTGCGGCCCTGGTAATCTTTGGCCACAGCACGCAGGGTTTGCTTGCTGTCTTCGGTCTGCCCGTTGGTCGACACCACGGTCACGTTGTCGGGCAAGAACGCTGCTGAGATGGCCACTGCGGCGTTGAGCAAGCCACCCGGGTCATTGCGCAAGTCCAGAACCATGCCCTTGATGTTGGGGTCTTGTTTGTAAATTTCGTTGATTTTCTTGACGAAGTCGTCCACGGTGCGTTCCTGAAACTGGCTCACCCGCACCCAACCATAACCAGGCTCTACGAGTTTGCCGCGCACGGACAGTTGCTTGATTTCTTCTCGAACGATGGTGACCGGGAAACTACGATTCTCGTCCTTGCGATAAATAGTGAGAATGACCTTGGTCGCAGGCTCTCCGCGCATGCGTTTGACCGCTTCGTTAAGGCTCAAACCCTTGACCGCCGTGTCGTCAATCTTGGTAACCAAGTCATTGGTTTTTATCCCCGCACGAAAAGCGGGTGAGCCCTCGATGGGGGTTATGACCTTGACCAGTCCATCCTCTTGGGTAATTTCTATGCCCACGCCGACAAATTTACCGGCAGTGCCTTCTTTAAATTCCTTAAAGGCCTTCTTATCAAAATAGACGGAATGGGGGTCCAGGTTCGACACCATGCCAGAGATGGCGTCGGTAATCAGTTTTTTCTCGTCTACAGCCTCCACATAATCGCTCTTGATCAAGCCGAATACGGTGGACAACTGCTGCAACTCCTCCAAGGGCAAGGGCGCCAAGGCATTGCGTGCCACCGTTTGTAACGACACCGTCGTCAACGCTCCCGCGACCACACCGAGCATCACCCAACCCGTGATTTTTAGCTTTTGACCCATGCTTATTCCCGTCGTATTTCAATCTGAGGGCCGATTCTGAGGCATAGCCCGCCCCATACCTAAACTTTACCTTGAGAGACCACGGCCGCTGCTGCCTGGGCCGCCAATTGCGGGTCGCCCAGATAGTGGTGCCGAATGGGGCGCAACTGCGCATCGAGCTCGTATACCAGCGGTATGCCATTGGGAATGTTGACCCCAACGATGGCATCGTCGGCAACGCCGTCGAGGTATTTGACCAAGGCGCGGATCGAATTTCCATGGGCCGCCACCACAATGCGCTTTCCAGCATAGAGGCCGGGCGCAATGGATTCATTCCAGAGCGGCATGACGCGCGCCACCGTGTCCTTGAGGCATTCGGTCAGCGGAATTTGTGCAGGCTGCAACTTGGCGTAGCGTACGTCTGCGCGTTCGCATCGCGCATCGCTGGCGTCGAGGGCCGGTGGCGCAATGTCGAAGCTGCGACGCCACTGCAACACCTGGTCTTCTCCGTATTGCTTGGCCATATCAGCTTTGTTCAGGCCTTGCAAGGCACCGTAATGCCGCTCATTGAGCCGCCAGGAATGCACCACCGGCAGCCATGTGCGATCCATTTCATCCAAGCAATGCCACAGCGTATGGGTCGCACGCTTTAGCATGCTGGTGTAGGCGACATCAAATTCATAGCCCAGGCTCTTTAGCAAACGTCCGGCGCTCTTGGCCTGCACAACCCCTAGGGGGGTCAGATCCACGTCGGTCCAGCCGGTAAAGCGGTTCTCTAAATTCCAGGTGGACTCGCCGTGGCGGATCAGTACGAGTTGGTGCATGGTGGCTAAAACGGGGGGTATCTAGGTGGGAATTGGCGGCTTCGAGTGCGCAGCGCACTGAGCCATTCTAAAATGCGATCCGATAGCCCCCGCAACAGACAAGGAACCAAGTGAAATTTTTTATCGATAACTGGATGCTGATCGCATTGGCCGTGGTGTCTGGCGCACTTTTGCTGGGGCCGGTGATTCAAGGCGCGGTCAACACCGGCCTGAGCGCCAATGATGCGGTGCAATTGATCAACCGTGAAAAAGCAGTGGTGGTCGATGTGTGCGAACCCGCCGAATACGCTGCCGGCCACATCGTGGGGTCCAAAAACATTCCTTTGGGTGATTTGCAGGCAAAGCTGGCGGGCGCGGTCAAGAACAAAAGCCTCCCGCTGATTCTGGTTTGCCAGTCTGGCGCACGTTCGGCGCGCGCGGTGGCAACCG
Source organism: Comamonas sp. lk (assembly GCA_945901215.1). Lineage (GTDB taxonomy): Bacteria > Pseudomonadota > Gammaproteobacteria > Burkholderiales > Burkholderiaceae_C > Allorhodoferax. The sequence continues at coordinate 1,720 of CAMDKE010000057.1, read as the reverse complement.
CAAAAACCCTGGGTTTTGAGCAAACCCAGTCCCTGGGCGGCGGCTTGGCGGCTTGGAAGAGCGCCAATTTGCCCGTCGAAAAAGCCTGAGGCGCGCCCGTTTATGCAAAGCGTCACGATGTACACCACCGCCGTTTGCCCGTATTGCGTGCAGGCAAAACGCATCCTCAAGTCCAAGGGCGTGGAGCACATAGAAGAAATCCGCATCGACACCAACCCAGCCGAGCGAGCCACCATGATGGAGCGCACCGGTCGGCGCACGGTACCCCAAATATTTATCGGCACCACGCATGTAGGCGGCTGTGACGATTTGATCGCGCTCGACGGCCAGGGCCAACTGCTCGCGTTGTTGATGCAGACCTAAACAGCCGACCACTGTGCTTGCTGCTGCGATAATTCCTCGCGCTGCCAGCCCTTACTAGGCCTGCACCGTTTTGTCAGCCCATCCGGCGTCTTGCGGATGGGCTTTGTTTTACTTTGAAAGAAATTTCCATGGCTGATCAAGAACCAGTTTTTCAAATCCAGCGCGTCTACCTCAAAGAGGCCTCGATGGAGCAACCCAATTCACCAGCGATCTTGCTTGATCAGGAGCAGCCATCGGTCGACATCCAACTCGGCATTGAGGCCAACCCCGTGTCCGATGGTATTTTCGAAGTGTGCGTGACCGCCACCGTGCAAACCAAGATCAAAGACAAAACCGTTTTCCTGGTAGAAGCCAAACAGGCCGGCATTTTCGAGATCCGCAATCTGGCGCCAGAGCAAATGGGACCCATCATGGGTATCGCATGCCCCCAAATCGTCTACCCTTACTTGCGCGGCAATGTGGCCGATTTGATTCAGCGTGGCGGCTTTCCGCCCGTGCACCTTTCGGAGATCAACTTCCAGGCCATGTACGAACAGCAAAACCAAGGGGCTACTGAGGCGGTAGCGACACTGCCACAGTAAACGCAAGTTCTGCCCCGCAGCCAAACTATTGTGCAGCGCACCGCTATGAAAATTACGGTTCTTGGCGCTGGAGCTTGGGGCAGCGCGCTGGCGATTTGTGCCAGTCAACACCCGGAAAACCACACCGTGACCTTGTGGTCGCGCGACGCGGGCCACCAGCGTGCTATGCAAACCCAGCGTGAAAACCAGCGCTACTTGCCCGGCGTCGCTTTGCCACACTCTTTGAAGGTAAGCCAACTCCAAGGCCCCTACCTGCAAACACATCTCGCCTCCCAAGACCTGCTGGTGCTGGCCATGCCCATGCTTGGCCTGCGCGGGCTGTTGGTGTCGTTGGCCGCCATCCAAGTGCCTATGGCGTGGGTGTGCAAAGGGTTTGAAACCGCCTTGGCCGAGACAGCACCGGGGCTTCTGGGTCATGAAATTCAGGCCCTGGTGGCACCGAACGTGGTGGCCGGGGTGCTCAGTGGGCCCAGTTTTGCCCAAGAAGTGGTGCAAGGAAAGCCTACCGCCTTGGTGGCTGCGAGTGCGCACGCCGCCGTACGCCAGGCCTTGGTGCACGCGTTTCACAGCCCCTTGCTGCGGGTATACGCCAGCGAGGATTTAGTTGGGGTGGAGGTTGGCGGTGCGGTCAAAAACGTGCTTGCGATCGCCACCGGTTTGTGTGACGGCCTGAACCTGGGTCTCAATGCCCGCGCTGCACTGATTACGCGCGGCCTGGCGGAAATGACCCGCCTGGGCGTGGCGCTGGGCGCCAAGGCGGAGACGTTCATGGGTCT
>CAMDKE010000056.1 GCA_945901215.1 Comamonas sp. lk | reverse complement strand
AGCCGTGTCGTCGGCCAGGCCTACCGTGGGTTGGGCTTGGCCCGGCGCGGTGTTGCCTGCTTGCTGGGCCATGTCCTGGTGCATTTGTTGCACCAGCTCGGGCAAGGTGCGCGCACGCTGGGTCAGGCCCGAGCTGCGGGTGCTGCCTTTGACCTGGTGCGGGAACCAGAAGGCCTGGTGCAGGTCGGGGTATTTGCGCCACTGCGTCTGGCTGCCGCTGGCAATGGCGCGCCACAGCGCCTGGGTGCGCGGCCACTGCGCCAAGGGCAGCGCGGCGGCGGCCTGCACCATCAACTCCACTTCGGCATAGCCCAGCGCAAAACCGTGCTGGCGCAAGTAGTGGGCGAATTCGCCGATCTGTTCGCGCGGATCGGCAGCCGCTGCTACTTTGCTCGGCTTGTGCGGGTCGGCACCCGGCGCGGCGGACATGGCGGCTATTTCAGCGCGGCGGCGACGCCTGCGTCTTGGCCCATGCGCGGACCGTCCATCAATTTGCCCACGCGCTCAGAGGTGACTTGCCAACGGTCATTGCGGGTCTTCAGCAGGGTCGCCAGCGAGGGCATGAGCAGCTGCGGGTCGATAGGCAGCTCGCTGTGGCCGAGCTTGAAGAGCACGCGCACCCAGTCCAGGGTTTCGGCCACGCCGGGGGTTTTGTCCAGGTCTTCCTTGCGCAGGCGCTGCACAAAGGCCACGCACTCTTCCACCAGGCGGCTGGCCGCCTCAGGCACCAGGGTGCGTACGATTTGCGTCTCGCGCGCCAGGGTCGGAAAGTCCACAAAGTGGAACAGGCAGCGTCGGCGCAGCGCGTCTGAGAGGTCGCGCGTGCCGTTGCTGGTCAATATCACCAAGGGCTTGCTGACCGCGCGCAGAGTGCCGATCTCGGGCACGCTGATCTGGTATTCGGACAGCATCTCCAACAAAAAGGCCTCAAAAGCCTCGTCGGCACGGTCGATCTCATCGATCAGCAGCACACAGGGCTCGGGGCAGCGGATGGCCTGCAAGAGCGGACGCTCGAGCAAAAAGGCCTCGGAAAACAGGTTGTCGCGCAGCGCGGTGCGGTCGCCCTGGCCGGCCTCGGTCATGCGGATTTCGAGCAACTGGCGGCTGTAGTTCCACTCGTAGACCGCCTGGCTCAGGTCCAACCCTTCGTAGCATTGCAGTCGCAGCAGCGGGCGACCAAGCGCTCGGGCGCAGGCGCTGGCGATGGCAGTTTTGCCCACGCCGGCTTCGCCTTCTAAAAGCAGCGGGCGTTCCAGCGACAAACCCATCCACACCAGGCTGGCGAGGTCTTCGTCGGCAATATAGCCTGCATGAAACAGGCGCTCGCGCAGGCCCTGGGGGGAAGCCAGGTCGGTGGCGGTGCTCATGGCAGCAGCATGAACCTTAGCGCTTGCCGCCAAAGAGATTGGCGAAGAAATTCTTCACAAGCGCCCAGACCAGACCCAGGGCGTTGAACTCTTGTGCGACCACCGGCGCTTGCGGCGCTGGTGCTGCTGCGGCCACGGGTGCGGCGCTCTCGCCCGGGGCGGGCGTAGCGCTGGCAGCGGGCGCCAAGGCGGCTTGCACCACGGCGGCTTTTTGCGAAAACACCACGGCAAACTGGGCCAGAATCATGTCGGACACCGAGCCCATCATGCGTCCGCCAAACTGGGCGAACTTGCCGTTGACGATGACTGCGGCGTGGCCCACCAGCGTGCAGCTGTTCGCGTCAATGGCCACCAGGTTGGCGGTAAGTTCCATGGACGCGGACGAGCCGCCCTTGTCCGCACCCTTGCCCAGCATCTTGAGCGTGTGGGTGGCGGGGTCGAGGGCCAAAATTTCAATCGTGCCGGCAAAGGCGGCCACGGCCGGGCCCACCTTGACGCGCACGCTGCCGGTGAAATGGGTGGCGTCGATCTCGGAGGTGATTTGTGCGCCGGGCATGCAGGTGGCCAGTTCGTTCATATTGGCCAATACCGTCCAGGCGGCGTCTACCCCGGCGGACACCGGGTACTGCTTGTCTAAAACTACTTCCATGGCAACTCTCTAAAAAAACAGGGGCGGATGCAGCGTACCGCATCCGCCCTCTCAAGGACAAAAAAATCAGCTCGCGATGCCCGCAGCCTTGAGCTGCTGCCACACGCGGTAAGCCGAGTGTGGCATGTTGAAGTGCGTCACGCCCAGGTGCGCAAACGCGTCCACCATGGCGCTGGTAAACGTTGGGATGCTGCCCACGTGCGGTGACTCGGCTACGCCTTTGGCACCGATGGGGTGGTGCGGCGACGGGGTCACCGTGTGGTCGGTCTCCCAGTGCGGCGTCTCCACGGCGGTGGGCAAGAAGTAGTCCATTAGCGTGTTGCCCTGGATATTGCCTTGCTTGTCGAACGACAAGAGCTGGCCCATGGCCACGGCAAAGCCTTCGGTCAATCCGCCATGGATTTGCCCTTCGATGATCATCGGGTTGATGCGGGTGCCGCAGTCGTCGAGCGCATAGAAGCGGCGGATTTTGGTTTCGCCCGTGCCCTTGTCGATGTCCACGACGCAGAGGTAAATGCCGAAGGGGAAGGTGAAGTTCGGTGGGTCGTAGTAGTGCACAGCTTCCAGGCCTGGCTCCAGTCCCGGAGGGGGGCTGTTGTAGGCGGCCCAGGCGATTTGCGCCATGGTTTTGAACTTGGCGTCGTCGCCGCGCATTTTGAAGCGGTCGATTTCCCATTCCAGATCGGCTTCGCTCACCTCCATCAGGTGGGCGGCGATCTTCTTGGCCTTGGCGTGGATTTTGCGCGAGGCCATGGCAATAGCCGCACCCGCCACCGGGGTGGAACGTGAGCCATAGGTGCCCAAGCCGTAAGGCGCGGTGCTGGTGTCGCCTTCTTCGACCTGGATCACCTCGGACGGAATACCCAGTTCGGTGGCGATGATTTGCGCGTAAGTGGTCTGGTGGCCCTGGCCTTGCGAGATGGTGCCCATGCGGGCAATCGCGCTGCCGGTGGGGTGCACGCGGATTTCGCAGGAGTCGAACATGCCAACGCCCAAAATATCGCAGATCTTGCTCGGGCCGGCACCCACCACTTCGGTGAAGGTGACCAGGCCAATGCCCATTAAGGTTGGGCAATTCGGATCAGCTCGCTTGGCAGCTTGTTCGGCCCGCAGACCTTTGTAGTCGACCGCGTCGAGCACTTTGTCCAGCGCGGTCTGGTAATCGCCCGAGTCGTAATCAAAGCCCAGCGCGGAGTGGTAGGGGAACTGTTCGCGCTTGATGAAGTTTTTGGCGCGGATCTCGGCCTTGTCCATGCCCAGCTTTTGGGCCAGCACGTCGACCATGCGCTCCACCAGGTACACCGCTTCGGTGACACGGAAGGAGCAGCGATACGCCACGCCACCGGGTGCCTTGTTGGTGTACACCCCGTCGACCTTGCAATAGGCGTTGGCGATGTCGTAGCTGCCGGTGCAAATGTGGAACATGCCGGCGGGGAATTTGGTCGGGTCGGCACAGGCGTCAAACGCGCCGTGGTCGGCAATCACATTGGTGCGCAATGCGAGGATCTTGCCGTCAGCGGTGGCGGCCAGTTCGCCGGTCATGTGGTAGTCGCGGGCAAAGCCGGTGGACGACAAATTCTCGATGCGGTCTTCCACCCATTTGACCGGGCGGCCCAGCACGATGGAGGCCACGATGGCGCAGACATAGCCAGGATAAATCGGCACTTTGTTGCCAAAGCCGCCGCCGATGTCAGGCGAGACAATGCGCACCTTGGACTCGGGAATGCCCGAGAGCATGGACACCACGGTGCGCACAATGTGCGGCGCCTGGCTGGTGAGGTAGGTTGTGAGTTCGCCACGGATCGGGTCGAACGATGCCACCGCGCCGCAGGTCTCCAGTGGGCAGGGGTGCACGCGCGGGTAGTGCATGTCTTGCGATACCGTCACCGCTGCACCGGCAAACACCGCGTCGGTGGCGGCTTTGTCGCCGGCTTCCCAGGTGAAGATGTGGTTGTGGTGGTAGCGCTTGCCGTGTGCACCTTCGGTTTTGCCGGCCAGATCTTCACGCAGCACCGGAGCGCCGGGTTTGAGGGCTTCAAACGGATCGACTACGGCTTCGAGTTCTTCGTACTCGACTTCGACTGCTTCGACGCCGTCAGCGGCGCTGTAGCGGTCTTCGGCGATCACCACGGCCACTTCCTGCATTTGGAAGTGGACTTTTTCATCGGCCAGCACGGCCTGCACATCACCGGCCAACGTGGGCATCCAGTGCAGTTTGAGCGGCTTGAGGTCATCAGCGGTTAACACGGCGATCACGCCGGGGATCTTGAGCGCGGCTTCTTTGTTGATGCGCTTGATGCGCGCATGTGCCACTGAGGCGCGCACGATGTCCATGTGCACCATGCCAGGCAACTTGATGTCGTCAACGTAATTACCCTTGCCCTGGATGAAACGGGCATCTTCTTTGCGCAGGCGGGACTCGCCCATTCCCATCAGGGCTTTTTCGCGGTCACTCAGGGGTGCGTTCATGAGAGTCTCCTTCGTGTTCTATCAGGCCGCTACGGCTTGGGATTGTTGGAGCGTGGCGGCCGCATGCAAAACGGCTTTGACGATATTTTGGTAACCGGTGCAGCGACACAAGTTGCCGGACATGCCGACCCGCACTTCCGCTTCGGTCGGGTTGGGGTTGTCTTGCAAGAGGCGGTAGGCGCGCATCAGCATGCCAGGAGTGCAAAAGCCGCATTGCAGGCCGTGCTCTTTGTAAAAACCGTCTTGCAGGGCGTGCAGAACGCCGCCGCTGGCCAGGCCTTCGACGGTTTTTACTTCGCTGCCGTCGCACTGCACGGTGAGGTGGGTGCAGGATTTCACCGACTGGCCGTCAATGTCCACGGTGCAGGCGCCGCAGTGGCTGGTTTCGCAGCCGATGTGGGCACCAGTCAGGTTCATTTTTTCCCGCAGGAAGTGCACCAGCAGGGTGCGCGGCTCGACGGCCTCTTCAACGGTCTTGCCGTTGATCTGCATAGAAACGATTTTTTTGCTCATGGGGGGTCTCCTTTTAGGGGCTTAGGCGCAGCGGGCTGCAGCGGCGCGGATAGCTCGGCGGGTCATCTCACCGGCCATAGCGGTTTTGTATTCCACATCGCCACGCAGGTCTTCTGCGGGGTCGCAAATGGCGCGCACCGCGTGGACGGCGGCGTCGATGCTGGCGTCGCTCAAGGGCTTGCCTACCAGCGCGGCTTCGGCGTCGCTGGCCCCCAGCGCGGTAGGCGCCACATTGGTCAAACCGATGCTGGCGTGGCTGACCACGCCACCAGCCATGCGCAACACCACGGCGGCGCCCGCTGTGGCCCAGTCGCCGGTCTTGCGTTTGAGTTTGAGGTAGGCGGACCCAGTGCCTGCAGCAAAGGGCGCGATCAGGATGGCGGTCAGGATTTCGTCTTCGGCCAGCGCCGTCATGTAGGTGCCGTGGAAAAAGTCCACCGCCTTAACCTGGCGCTCGCCCTGGGGGCCTTGCAGAACAAAGGTCGCGTCCAGCGCCATGGCAATCGCCGGGTGGTCGTTGCCGGGGTCGCCATGGGCGATGTCACCGCCAATGGTTCCACGGTTGCGCACCTGGGGGTCAGCTATGAGGAGCGCAGCTTCTACGAGCAAGGGCAGCTTAGCTTGAAGCAGGGGAGACGCAATGAGCTCGTTTTCCGAGGTCATGGCGCCGATACGGATCACGCCGCTCTGTTCGCTGATGCCGCGCAGCTCGGGGATGCGGTTGATGTCAATCAGCGTGCCGGGTTGGGCAAAACGCAGTTTCATCATGGGCAGCAGGCTGTGGCCGCCTGCGAGCAGCTTGGCGTCATCGCCCAGCGAGGACAGAAGGGCGATAGCTTCGGCCACGGTGTGCGGTGCGTGGTAATCAAATGCCGGTGGGATCACGGTATCTCCTTTTTATTCCTGAACAAAACTTGAGCAATAACACTTTAGCCAGCGGGCCTTTGATTTGGTAAGCAAAACAATCAACCGGTAAAAACGCCGCACGAATGGCGCCGCCGTTGCACGAAAAAAGAAAATCTTTCAGTTTTTGAGGTTGACCGTGTCACCCAGGCCCAGTTGCTCCATCAGCTTGGCCATGCTGGCGCGCGACACGGGTATCTCCACTGGCGTTGAGCCCATCATGCGCAGCGACATGCGGCCGTCGTCGCGCACGATCTCGTCGACCTGCGCCAGGTTGACTATGTAGCTGCGGTGCACGCGCAAAAACAGGTTGGGGTCAAGCCGGCTTTCCAGATCGCCAATAGTGATGTTGCAAAACTGCCCGCCTTGCGCCGTGTGGACCCAGGTGTAATGGCCTTCCGAACGGATAAACGATACGCTGGGCACGTCTACCAGCATGACACGGTTTTGCTTGATGGTGGGGATTTTGCGTAGCTGGCGCTTTTCGCCAGCGTCAAGACTCTTGCGCTTGGAATCAGCGCTGCCTTCTTTGCTCACCACCTCCGTGATGTCGTAAAACACCAGCGTGTAACCGGTGGTGGCACCCTGCATATCGCCGATTTTGGACACCTTAATTAGCAGCACCCGCTCGGGAATGTTGATCATCATGGCCATGGGTGGTGCGTTATTGACCGGGCAATCGGCTTGGCCCAGCAGAAACTTCACCTTGGCCTTGGCCGCTTCGGGGTGAAAGTCGGTGACGATCTTGCCAAAGGGCAGCTTGTCGCCCACTGGCAGGCTGCGTCGGGCGTAGTCGTTCATTCCCACCACGTGCAGCGCTTGGTCCAGGTGCACCACGCCGACGTCAAACCGCTCTAATAGGTAAAGCCACGAGTTTGGCCCGGTGGCGTTGGAAGTGTCAACGGACGAGGGGTAGGGGCAGGCTTTGGTCATGGGCGGGTGTCGCAAGGGCTAAAGATCGGTACGGCAGGGTAAGCCTCATGCCGGTATACGGACATTCGTGCAAACTTTGCGCGATTCATTCACCAGTGTGCACCGTAAAAAGCCAGCTGGTTACAGTCCGAAAGATGAAATATTTGGTGACCCGGGGCAAAAAAACTGGTGCATTCGGCAGAAACGAGCCTCTACTTTTACAGACCCACAGCGAGTCAGCCATGGGGTTTACCCGATGACCCGGGCTTCCGCCGCCCCCCACTGGTTGGTCCGCAGCATCGGATCGGCTGCGCTTACACCGTCCTTGTTGGTCGCGGTGGTGGGCGCTACCTTGCTCGCTTTAGGCGTACGCGGCAGCGCAGCGGCCACTTCCTACGGGTCGGTGATCGCTGTGTCGCTGGCGCTGGTGGCGCTGGGCTGCGCGGCCTTGACCTGGGTTCGACCCCAGCGCGCAGGCCTTTCGCCACCCTACATCATGCTGTCTTTGGGTTTTGGCGGCATGCTGCTGGGCTTGGGGGTGGATTTGCTGCTAGGCGGCCCGGCGCGCCTGGAGAGCCTGTGCACACAGTCGGCGTCACTTTCATTCATAGAGAGCCTGGAGCTGCACATGGCCTTTTTGCCCGCCATGCATGCGGGCATGCTGACCGGGGGCCTTCTGGCTATTCCGAGTTTGCGACTTTTGCGCCAGCATTGCGGGCGTTATCTGTGCTCGGTGCTGACGCAAAACCTGTTGTGCTCAGCTTGGATGCTTTTGGGGATGACGGCTGGCGCCTTGTGGCTGGTGCGCTGGCAGGTGGCTAGCGGGACGTCGAGCTTGCCGGGTATGCTGGGGGGTATGTTTGTGGGCATGATCTGGGGCATGGTCGCCAGTGTCGCCCTGTACCGTGCATTTTTTGCACTACGCAATCGCAACCCTGAGCAGGAGTAGCCATGGACAGTTTGGATATCCGGGTGTTGTCAGACGCCCAGGCTTGGCGCCGCGCCGGCCATGCGGTCACCTTAGTCACCGTGGTTCAAACCTGGGGCAGCGCGCCACGCCCGCCCGGCGCCTTGCTGGCGGTGCGCGATGATGGCCTGGTGAGCGGCTCGGTATCGGGCGGTTGTGTGGAAGACGACCTGATCGCCCGCACCAAAGCAGCGTTTACCAGCCTGGTGGCGCATTCGGCCACAGCGGCGACGCCTGCCGCAGCCGCAAACCTGCCCAGCGAAATCGTCTACGGCGTGAGCAAGGAAGAAGCCGCCCGCTTTGGCCTGCCCTGCGGCGGCACCTTGCGCCTGGTGCACGAGCCCCTGGTTGACGCGAGCTGGGTTTGTGAATTGCTGGAGCGCACCACCGCCCACCAGTTGGTGGCGCGCACCCTGGCCATGGCGACCGGCGTCGTGACCCTGGACACCGCTGAGCGTGGCCAGGACATCGCCTTTGACGGCCAGACACTGACCACCGTGTTTGGCCCCAAATGGCGTTTGCTGCTGATTGGAGCGGGCCAGTTGTCGCAAACGGTGGCACAGATGGCCGGTCTGCTGGACTTTGAAGTGCTGGTCTGCGACCCGCGCGAAGACTACGCTGCCACCCTGGACCTGAGCGTGGTGCAACGCTTAGAGGGTATGCCCGACGACGTAGTGCGTGAGATGTTGCCCGACCCCCACACCGCCATCGTGGCCCTGACCCACGATCCCAAGTTAGACGACATGGCGCTGCTGGAGGCACTGAAATCGGATGCTTTTTATGTCGGCGCCTTGGGTTCTGGGCGCACCCAGGCGGCGCGCAAAGAGCGCCTGAAAGAGCACTTTGATATGACAGACGCCGAACTCGCCCGCCTGCATGGCCCGGTGGGGTTGCGTTTGGGCGCTAAAACGCCGGCGGAAATTGCAGTGTCCATCTTGGCGGAAATCGTGCAAGTAAAAAACGCGGGCTTAGTGCTGGCCCACGCCGATTCGTCCTGCGCCGTGCCCGGCGCGCCAGCGGCCTAGAAGGCTAACCGGCGGCGCGCTGCGCCATGGCCTCGCCCAGCCGAACGGGCGCGCCGGGCTGCCAGGACGGGTTCCAGTCCAGCGTGGCGCGGGGCCACAGCAGCACCACGGTCGAGCCCAGCAAAAAGCGGCCCATTTCTTCGCCCCGGCGCAAGTGCACCGCACCATCGTCGTAATGCCACTCGGTGATTTGCGGCAGGCGCGGCGGGTTGACCACACCGTGCCACACGGTGGCCATGCTGCCCACGATAGTGGCGCCCACCAGGGTCAGGACCAAAGGACCGTTGTCGGTGTCAAACACGCAAACCACCCGCTCGTTGCGCGCAAACAGGCCCGGCACGCCGCGCGCCGTGGTGGGGTTGACCGAGAACAGATCGCCCGGCACATAGACCATGTGCCGCAGGCGCCCGTCACAGGGCATGTGGATGCGGTGGTAGTCGCGCGGGCTGAGGTAAATCGTGGCAAAGCTGCCGTCTTGGAACTGCGCGGCCAGCGCTGCATCGCCGCCCACCAATGCCGTAGTGCTGTAGGTGTGGCCCTTGGCCTGGAAGATTTGTTCCTGCGCAATGGCGCCAAACTGGCTAATGGCGCCGTCCACCGGACACACCCAGGTGCTGGCGGACAGCGGCCGGGCGTCAGGCGCCAGGGCACGGGTAAAAAAGTCGTTAAAGCAGGCGTAGCTGGTCAGATCGGCGTTAGCCGCTTCTGCCATATTGACCCGGTAGCGCCGGACAAACCAGGCAATCAAGCGCGTGGTGAGTACGCCCCAGCGGCGGCTGGCCACCCAGCCGCCAAACACCGTGAGCGCCTTTTTTGGCAGCAGGTACTGCGGCAGTACCGAGAAACGATCAGACAAGGCGGCTCCAAGTGGGCATATCAGGACCTGCACCACCTGCGTTTGGGAGGCGTGGAGACAGGCAAAAATTATAGTCAGTGGCCTATAGTCACCCCCCATGAGCACCGCCCGCATTCCCCCCATTCAGTGTTTGTTGACTTTTGAGGCGCTCGCACGCCTGCGCAGCGTGACCCAGGCCTCCGAAGAGCTGTGCGTCACCCCCAGCGCCGTGAGCCACCGGGTGCGCCAGTTGGAGCAAATCATCGGCACCAAACTGTTCGGTCGGGCCGACTTTTCCCTCACCACCGAAGGCAGCGAATACCTGGCCCATGTGCGCGAAGGCCTGGCCATTTTGCAAAGGTTCCCCAGTTCCAGCGCCGCACCGGGCAAACGCAAACTTCGTTTGGCGCTGACGCCGACCTTTGCCCGCTCGATTGTCATCCCCCGGCTGCGCGAATTCACCGAGGCCTATCCGGAAATCGAGCTCACCATGCAGGTGACGATTCCGCTCTTGGACGTGGTGGCAGAGGACGCCGATCTCACGGTGCGATTCGGCGCGGGCCGGTACGCCGACTTGGAGCACATCTGCCTGACCAAGGACGTGGTCACGCCATTGGCATCCCCCGCGTTTGTGCGCGAGCATGGTCCCTTTGTGGTGGCGCAAGACCTGCACAACTTGCCCCTGTTGCGCAGCCCGTTGGAGCCCTGGCGCACCTGGTTTGCCGCCCAACACCTGGACTGGCCAGAACCGGTGGACGGCTCACAGTTCAACGATATTGGCCTGATGTGCGACGGCGCCGCCGCTGGCATGGGCATTGCACTGGTACGCCTGAAGCTGGGTGCCCCTTGGCTGGAAAACGGCTCCCTGGTGCGCCTGGGCAGCAGCGACACCTTCATGGGTAACGTACTCAGCCCGCACGCCCATTACCTGTGCTGGCGTACCGGCATGATGGACCGCTGGGAATGCGCTGCTTTTGCCGAGTGGCTGAAAAAGGTACTGGCCTAGCCTTTCGGTGGGCGGTACCGCGCCGCTTATGGTTTGGGGCGCTCTATGCTGATTTTGAGCCAGGTTTCTTCGTTCTTCCCACTCTCTCCCTCAGCCCCTCTCTCGCCCAGCGGGCGAGAGAGGGGGGCCTAAGTCCACATTTGGTTTTGTCGCGTCGGCTAGCCTTCTACTGGCGTGGCGCCCAGACGTCGGCGCAAGAAAAAACTGAAAATGGCAAACTCTCCACAGAAGTAGCCAGTGGTGCCGTGGCCGGGGCGAAAAAACCAAATGTGGCTGTCCGCTCCCCCTTTCTACCCCGCCGGGGGGGAACGGGGGCCGGGGGGATAGGGAGGTGGGGTTTGCCCACTCTCTCCCCCAACCCCTCTCTCGCCCAGCGGGCGAGAGAGGGGGGCCAAAGTCCACATTTGGTTTTGTCGCGTCGGCTAGCCTCCTACT
>CAMDKE010000055.1 GCA_945901215.1 Comamonas sp. lk | reverse complement strand
CGGGCAGCTGGTAGCGCAGGGTAAAAGCCATTTGCATCCAGTCCTGGTCGGCCACCTCGTCTTCGTCCAAGCGGGCTTTGGCGTAGGCGTTGGCGTACAGGTCGGCCTCGGACAGCATGTCGCCGTCGTCTTCGACCGTGTCAAAGTGGCCGGTGCGGGCAAAGGCTTCCACGCGGCTCCAGCGCTCGGCAAAGTAGTCGGCCAGCGCTTCGCTGCCGCCTTCTAAGTCGCCAATGGCGGTCAAAAACGCCACCGGGTCGCCGTCGGCGCGGAAAATAACCGAATTGACCATGCCGCGCAAATGCGTGCGGCTCAGGTCTTTGTATTGCTTCTCAATGACCACCGCACGGGCGAACTGAGCAGGCGTGACCAGCAGGTTGATGACGGATTCTTTGGAATCGTCATATTCACGCATCACCGCCAGAATGTCTTTGGGCGGGAGCTGCTCCAGCACCACCAGCAAGGCGCCGTCGCCCTCGGCGTCTGCAAGTTCCACCAGCGCAGACTCGGCGCCCACGATGTCGCCAGCGGCAATCAGGCTTTGGGTTTTGGCAATCAGGGCAAGGTGGTTCATGGGGTGCTCCTTGAGTTATCGGTGAATGTGGCGTCAGTCTTTGCGGTCAAAGCCTTGTTCCACCATCCAGTCCTGGCCTGCTTCTTCTCGGGCGCGGGCGTCTTTTTCTTCTTCATCTAGACCATCGTGGTCGCCGTTCTCGTCTTTTTCAGCGTCTTCGTCGCCTTCGTTGTGGTCTTTGGCACCGGCACGCTCGGGCTTGGCAAACAGGTATTCCAGGCCTGCGGCCACGGTCAGCAGCCACTCACCCATGGGTTCTTTGCACAAATCGTCGGCCAGTTGCTGCGCCCAGGGCTCTAGCGCGATGGCATCGCTCAGCGTATCCCAGGCGGGAAATTCGTCCGACTCCAGGCTGAGCACATGCTCGATGAGCGCCGGGTTTTTGAAGCGAAAGCCTTGGTGAAACACCACGGACACCATCTCCGGGCTGAGCTCCATCATCTGGCGCAGAAAGGGGAGCTCTTTGCGCCGTGCGGCCAGGCGCTGGCGCAGCACGTTTTTGCCTTCGGAGTCGAAGGTCATGTCGTCAATCTCAGAGGCGTAGGCCGAGCGCAGCTGGCCAAAAAAGGAGGAGGTTTGCATCGTTCGGGTGTCGCTTTAAGGTGTTTCAGTGATCCGGGCCAGGTAATTGCCCCAGATGTCGCGCGCAGTTTGCAGCGGGTCGTCGAGCAGATTGCGTCGGCGGTTGTCATCAAAAGCCTGGCGCTTTTCGTCGTCGGACAGCACCTCGTAGGCCTCTTGTACCGCCCGAAAGCGCGCCGGTGCGTCGGGGCTGGCGTTGCGGTCCGGGTGGTAGTGGGCGGCCAGGCGCCGAAATGCGGTTTTGATGTCGGCAGTGCTGGCACTGCTGGGCACGCCGAGTGCGCTGTAGAAGTCCGTCATAGCTCGCTATTGTCGCTGCCTTTGCACGGAGTTGGATGCTTTGGGCCTCTGCGCATGTAGGGTGGGTGGGTGATTGATTACACTCAAAACCAACCACCGGGAGACGACTATGGGTATTTCTGAAGTCAGAGGCTCGACCTACACCCCACCGCCAGCCCCCAAAACACAGCGGGCTGATACTCAGCGCGCGCTTGAGTTGCAGCAGGAGAATCGGCTAAAGGAGGTGGCGCGCCGACCTCCGAGCACCGAAGTCGTTGCTGCTGAGCAGCGACGCGACGTCGCCCCCCAAAAGGAAAAAGGTAGCCGGGTCGACGTCCGGGCCTGAACACTTTTCCCCTATCTGGGTGCCTCTGGCACCCTTTTTTTTGAAAGAAACCCCCATGAACCGTGTGCTCGACCATACCGGCGCCCGCTTTCCCATTGTTCAGGCCCCAATGGGCTGGATTGCCCGCAGCACCTTGGCCAGTGCAGTGTCGCGTGCGGGCGGCTTAGGGATCATTGAAACCTCGTCGGGCGAGACCGAAAACTGCCAGCGCGAAATCCGCACCATGGTTGCCAGCGGCCTGCCTTTTGGAGTGAACCTGCCCATCCGGTTTTTGAAAGACGACGCGATGCTGCGCTTTGTCTGCGAGTCTGGCATCCGTTTTGTCACCACGTCGGCGGGCAGCCCGGCCAAATTCATCGCGCCCCTCAAAGCCGCAGGCATCGTGGTCTACCACGCCGTGCCGACGCTAGACACCGCCCTGAAATGCGTGGACGCCGGGGTGGATGGTCTGGTGGTCGAAGGCGGGGAGGGCGGCGGTTTCAAAAACCCGGAAGAAGTCAGCACCCTGGTGCTGCTGCAAGCTATTCGCGAACGGGTGGAGGTACCGCTGATTGCGGCAGGTGGCATCGTGGACGGACGCGGCATGGCAGCTGCGTTTGCGCTGGGCGCTGAGGCCATCCAAATGGGTACCCGTTTTGTCTCAAGCAGCGAGAGCCCTGTCCACGCCCACTACAAGCAGGCCATTGTGGACGCCCAGATCACCGGCACCTGGATGCTCAACACCAAGTCCAGCCCCTGCATTCGCGCCCTGAAAACCGAATTCACGCAAAAAATTCATGAAGCCGGACTGATGGGCCCAGACAGCTTCGATGGCATTCAAGGCGTCTACTTTGGCGGCGACATGAACGCAGCCCCGGCTCTGGCGGGCGAATCAGCCGGGCTGATTCACGGCGTGGACTCGGTGGAAAGAATCATTGCTGACACGGTGGCGCAATTCCAGGCCATAGCTGCGCGCATGGGGCAGATGGCCCAGGGCGCGCATTTTGGCTAAGGGCTGTCCTCTTCAAGCCGCGCAGGCCCCATTTGCCGGCAGCGACCGATCAGACCGGCAGCGCCAACAGGTCATGCCCCTCGGTGCCCACAATGCGGGCGCGGGTGAATTCACCGACTTTCAGGGTTTTGCTGATTTTTTCGGGTGGCAGCAGGCGCACCACGCCGTCAATCTCAGGCGCGTCGGCATAAGAGCGGCCTACGCCGCCTTTTTTGCCCATGCCGGGCGCCGAATCGACTAGCACCTGCATGGTGGCGCCCACGCGCCGGCGCAGGCGCTGCGCGGACACTTCTTCGGCCACGGCCATGAAGCGCGAGCGGCGCTCTTCGCGAAGCTCCACTGGCAGCATGCCGGGCAGGGCGTTGGCGGTGGCGCCGTCTACCGCGCTGTAGGCAAAGCAGCCAGCGCGGTCAATTTGCGCTTCGCGCACAAAGTCCAGCAGGTGGTCGAACTCTTCTTCGGTTTCGCCGGGAAAACCGGCAATAAAAGTGCTGCGCACCACCAGCTCGGGGCAGGTGGCGCGCCAGGCTGCTATGCGCTCCAGGTTTTTCTCGCCACTGGCCGGGCGCTTCATGCGTTTGAGCACGTCGGGGTGGCTGTGTTGCAGGGGAATGTCCAGGTAGGGCAGCACCTTGCCGGTGGCCATGAGCGGCACGATGTCGTCCACGCTGGGGTAGGGGTAGACGTAGTGCAGGCGCACCCAGGCGCCATAGGGCGCGGCAATCTCGCCCAAGGTGGCCACCAGGTCGAACATGCGGGTTTTGACCGGCTTGCCGTCCCAAAAGCCGGTGCGGTATTTCACGTCCACGCCATAGGCCGACGTGTCCTGGCTGATCACCAGCAGCTCTTTGACGCCGCCTTCGAACAGCGCGCGCGCCTCGTTGAGCACATCGCCAATGGGCCGGGACACCAGATCGCCGCGCATGGACGGGATGATGCAAAAGGTGCAGCGGTGGTTGCAGCCTTCGCTGATCTTCAGGTAGGCGTAATGCCGTGGCGTGAGCTTGAGGCCCGCCACACCAAAGGACTGCGGTACCAGGTCCAAAAACGGGTCATGCGGCTTGGGCAGGTTCAGGTGGACAGCGTCCATCACCTCTTGGGTGGCGTGCGGGCCGGTGACGGCCAGCACCTTGGGGTGCATCTGGCGCACCATATTGTTGCCCTGCGCGTCTGTCTTGGCGCCCAGGCAGCCCGTGACGATCACCCGGCCGTTTTCAGCCAGCGCCTCGCCAATCGTGTCCAGGCTTTCGCGCACCGCGTCGTCAATAAAGCCGCAGGTGTTGACGATGACCAGGTCGGCGCCTTGGAAGGTTTTGGAGGTTTGGTAGCCCTCGGCGCTGAGCTGGGTGAGGATCAGCTCGGAGTCAGTCAGCGCTTTGGGGCAGCCCAGGCTGACAAAGCCGACTTTGGGCGCTGTATTGGTGGGAGCGGTAAGGGGGGCAGCCTGGGGGGCGGTGGCGTCGTTCATCAGAGCCACTAGCGCTTGAGGCCAAAAGTGCCCAAGAACTGCTCGGTTTGTTTTTGCATTTGTTCCTGCATTTGCTGGAATACCGTTGTGCCAAGCACATTGGGCACCAGCGGTACTTGCAGGTCCATCAGGGTCTGTATGTTCTTTTCGATGTAGCCTCCCATCATCCCCTGCATGGCGTGGCCGTAAAAGCGGATGATGTTCGACAGCACGGGTGCGGTGAACATGGGCGACCCGTTGGCCTCTTCTTCCAAAATAATTTGCAGCAAGATGCTGCGCGTCAGGTCTTCTGAAGACTTGGCGTCGACCACTGCAAACACCTCATGCTGCATGACCAGTTGCTTGATCTCCGCCAAAGTGATGTAGGTCGAAGTGTGCGTGTCGTAGAGGCGCCGATTGGGGTATTTTTTGATCACGCGGCTGGGCAAATGAGGCGCGGCCTCGGGCTTTGCGTCAGAAGTGGCATCAGGCTGTGCAGTAGTTTTTTTTTGTGGCATGGGCACAGGGGTGGTTGGGGTGCGCGCACAAGGCGTAGTGCACCATTGTAGGCAGTAGGCTCAGTCCTGTGGCTTGGCCCGCAACTGCTTGGTGTTGGCGCGTTGGCTCTTGGTCTCGAGGCGCCGCTGTCTGGATGCAAATGTGGGCTTGGTCTGGCGCCGTGGCTTGGGTGGCGTGGCCGCGCAGTTGACCCAGTCCTGAAGACGCGCCATGGCATCCATCCGGTTGTGCTCTTGCGTGCGGTGGCTTTGCGCTTTGAGGATAAAGACACCCTCAGCGGTCACACGCTTGTCCGGCAGGGCCAGCAAGCGCTCCTTGACGTCCTCGGGCAGGCTGGACGCCAGTACGTCAAAGCGCAGGTGGATTGCCGTAGACACCTTGTTTACGTTTTGCCCGCCGGCGCCTTGGGCGCGGATGGCGTTGAACTCAACTTGCGACTCGTCAATGGCGATTAATTCAGGCATGCTCACACCCGGCGTGCAGTTAAACTGCCGCTACGTTGTATCCACACTGCATAGGAGTTCACCATGGCAAAAGGTCAGCAAAAAACCAATAAAGAGTCAAAAAAGCCCAAAAAAGATACCTCACCGCCCAAACCCTTGGCCGCAGGTGAGCCACCGGTTCGCGCCACCATCACCACCGCAGTGATCCCCCGCGGCAAGTTGAAAAACAAGTAAACACCTTGGCATATTGCAAAAAAGCGCACCTTTGGATGCGCTTTTTTTTGGTCTGGCAGGGGCGCGGCTGACCCAAGCTTACCGCTGCGCAAAAACCTTGTCATATGGGGGCGGCTAGCGCCCGACCGGCGAGCAGCAGCAGCAGCAGATGTCCTCTTGGACGCGTGTGGCCTGCGATACTCAAAGCCATGCAACTCCAAGAGATTCTTTACAGCCAAGGTTTTGGCACTCGGCGGGTCTGCGCAGGTCTGATTCAACAAGGCTTCGTGCAGGTTTACGGCGCCGATCAGGGCTTGACGGCCCTAGTGTGCAAGGACGCCAGCGCCGAGTTCACGCCGCTAGGCCTGCGCTTTCGGGTGCAGGGCGTGGACTGGCCGTATGTTGAAAAGGCCTATTTGCTGCTCAACAAGCCCGCCGGCACCGAATGCTCGCAAAAGCCGTCCACCTATCCCAGCATTTACACCTTGCTTCCCTCGCCCTTGCGGCTGCGACCGCAAAAAGCGGCGGTGCAGGGCGTGCAGGCGGTGGGGAGGCTGGACCAGGACACCACCGGCATGCTGCTGCTCACCGACGATGGCAAATTCATCCACCGCATGAGCTCGCCGCGCCACCACGTGCCCAAGGTGTACGAGGTGACGGTCAAACACCCGCTGGACGCGCGCCAGGTGGACCAGTTGCTTGCTGGTGTGGTGCTGGACGATGACCATAGGCCAGTGCGTGCTGCCGCCTGCGAGGCGGTGTCCGAATTCCACCTGCGCCTGACGCTAACCGAAGGCAAGTACCACCAGGTCAAGCGCATGGTGGCGGCTGTCAGCAACCGGGTGGAGGGTTTGCAACGCTCCCGCATCGGCGGACTGGCCCTGCCTTCTGACTTGGCACCGGGCCAATGGCGCTGGCTCGGCGCGGCGGACCTGGCGCTGGTCTCTGGCGTTTAAGGGGCCAATGCAAGGGAAAACCCGCGCCCGAGGGCTACACTCCTAGCCGGCGCACCCGCCACCTGAATTAAGGTATTTGTGAACTTCTTGAATCGATTTATTGCCGCAGTTTGCTTTTTTTTGACACTAGGGGCTACGGCAGCGGAGCCACCACCGCCGATCTTTGTACTCAATTCGAAAGGCGCCAGCGTCAGCGTGATTGACCCGACCACCTGGAAAGAGACGCAGCGTTTTCACACTGGCAAAGAACCGCACCACCTGTATCTGACGCCTGACGAAAAGTCGCTGATCATCGCCAACGCCATGGGCGACTCGCTTTTGTTTGTGGACCCCAAAACCGCTGTCGTGCAGCGCACCGTGCGCGGCATTCTGGACCCTTACCATTTGCGCTTCTCCCCGGACATGAAGTGGCTCGTCACTGCGGGAAACCGGCTGAACCACGTGGACCTGTACCGCTGGAATGGCACCGACCTTGCGCTCTCCAAGCGAATCTCCACCAGCAAAACGCCCAGCCACATCTGGATAGACAGCAAAAGCACCACCGCCTACGTCAGCATGCAAGAAAGCGATGAGTTGGTGGCCATTGACCTGGCCACTCAGGCCATCAAGTGGCGCTTCAAAACCGGCTCTTTGCCCGCCGACGTGTTTGGTACGCCGGACGACAAGCTGCTACTGGTCGGACTGACCGGTGGCAAAGGTGTGGAGGTGTACGACGTGACCGGGGCAGCACCCAAGCTGGTCAAAACCATACCTACCGGTGCCGGCGCCCACGCCTTTCGTAGCATGGGCGATAAACGCCACGTGCTGGTGAGCAACCGGGTGGCTAACACGATTAGCAAAATTGATTTCCAGACCCTGGCAGTGGTCGACCAGTTCCCCGCCCCTGGAGGACCGGACTGCCTGGACCTGTCAGCCGATGGGCGTTATATTTATGTAGCCTCCCGCTGGATCAAAAAGCTCACCGTCATCGATACGCAAACGCGTAAAGTGGTGCGACAGGTGAAGGTGGGCAAGTCCCCGCATGGCGTGTGGACACTGGACCACGCGCCGCGTTAATGCGGGTCTCTCAAGCAGGTTGCCGATGCAAACGATAGCCCGCAGTCCACCCCACTGGGCGCGCCTGTGCTTGATGCTGGTAGCGGCGGCGCCGTCTTATGCTGCGACCGAAGTTGCGCCCGCGTCATGCCGCAAACCGATTTACCTTACTTTTGACACCGGCCACATGGAAGTCGCCCCCCTGATTGCCGAGGTGCTGGCCCGCCACCAGGTCAAGGTGACTTTTTTCGCCGCCAACGAGGCCACCAAGACTGGCGACGGCAGTATGGGCAACCACTGGGCGCCATGGTGGCGCGCGCGCGCTGCGGAGGGTCACGCCTTTGCATCCCACACTTTGGACCACGTGTACTGGCGTTCAGACCTGGCCGCTGGCGCAGCTGGAGTGCCACAGTTTCGAATGCAGCCCTCTGCGGGTGCGGCGGCCGGCCAACGGGCGATTTTTACCGCGCCCCAGTACTGCAGCCAAATCAAGCAGTCTGCGGACCGGCTGCAAGAACTCACCGGGCAAGCCAGCCTGCCCCTGTTTCGCGCGCCCGGTGGCAAGACCTCGCCCGCACTGCTGGCTGTGGCCAAAGCCTGTGGCTATGCCCATGTGGGTTGGGCAGACGCCGGTTTTTTGGGTGACGAGCTGCCCAGCGACAAGTATCCGAACCAGGCGCTGCTGAACAAGGCGCTTCGCGATGTGCGCAGCGGCGATATTCTGGTGGCCCACTTGGGCATCTGGTCGCGCAAAGACCCCTGGGCGCCCGGAGTGCTGGAGCCGCTGATCATTGGTTTGCAAGGCAAGGGCTTTTGCTTTGAAACCTTGCGCAAGCACCCCACTTACCAGAGCTGGATTACCCAGCACAAGGGCTGATCATGGACGCTTTGTTGGAACTTTTTTCCCAAGTCCAGAGCGGTTTGTTTGAAGCGCTGGTGCAGCCGGCCATGTTTGGGCTGGGCGTGGCCGGATTTTTGGATCAAGGTTATGCGGGTACCGGTTGGTTTCTTGTCGGCGTCATGCAACTGGTGGCCATTGTCCTGGTGATTGGCCCCTTGCAACGGTGGCGACCGGTCGACGCGGTTAGCGACCAGGCCACGGTGCGCACCGATATCTTGTACACGCTCATCCACCGGCCGGGCCTATTCCGGTTGGTGCTGTTTTTCTCTTTAGAGCCGCTGGTCGACGACGCCATGGGTGCCCTGCGCGCCCAGGGTCTTCACACCTTGCAGCTCGACGACCTGTGGCCTGGCGTCACCGACAACCCGTGGATCAGCATGCTCATTTATCTGCTCGTCTTCGATTTTTTGAATTATTGGTATCACCGCGCCCAGCACCACTTTGGCTGGTGGTGGCAACTGCACTCCCTGCACCACGCCCAGCGCCAGATGACGATGTGGAGCGACAACCGCAACCACCTCCTTGACGACCTCTTGCACGACTTGTTTTTCGCCGTGGTGGCGCTGGCTATTGGCGTGGCACCGGGCCAGTTTGTGGCTATTGTGGCCTTCACCCAACTCAG
This sequence comes from Comamonas sp. lk, assembly GCA_945901215.1. Classification (GTDB taxonomy): domain Bacteria; phylum Pseudomonadota; class Gammaproteobacteria; order Burkholderiales; family Burkholderiaceae_C; genus Allorhodoferax. Next base: position 2,275 of record CAMDKE010000055.1, on the reverse strand, counting down.
CGAGAGTCTGCAACATGCTAACTTGCGTGTGTGGTTTGGTGCCGTGGGCGAACGGTTGTGGGTCAGCCCGCGCTTTCACCGGTTGCACCACAGTGTGGGCTTTGGACACGAGACCGTACCCCCCCGCGCCGGCGATACCAAGGCGGTGCGAGGTGGTCACAACTTCGGCGTGCTGTTCCCATGGTGGGACATGCTGTTTGGCACGGCCGATTTCTCTTTGCGCTTTGATCCCACCGGCGTGCGCAACCAGGTGGAGCAGGGGGTGGACTACGGGCGGGGCTTCTGGTCGCAACAGTGGCGCGGCTTGCAACGTTTGTGGTCGCCACCATGAAGCGCATGGTTTCCTCATTCTGGCGAGCGGCGGTGTATTGCCTGCATCCCCGTGTTATTGCCTTGTCGTTCGTACCCGTACTCGTATTGATGGCCGGCAGTGCTGCTTTGGCACATTTTTTTTGGCAACCCGCCGTTGCGGCTTTGACCGGATTTTTAGAGTCCTCGGTGGTTCTAGCCACCATCTGGGCCTGGTTTGAGGCGGTGGGCTTAGGGGGGGTCAAAAGTATGCTGGCACCTGTGCTCTTGCTGATGGTGCTGACCCCGCTGATGGTGGTGCTGACTCTGGTGAGCGTCTCGCTGCTGATGACGCCTGCGCTGGTGCGTTTGGTGGCGCAGCGCCGCTTTCCTGAATTGGCTCGGCACGATGGTGCATCATTTCTTGCCAGCGCAGGTTGGGCTTTGGGGTCGTCCTTGTTGGCCCTTGGGGCTATGGTGGTGTCGCTGCCGATGTGGATTGTTCCACCCCTGGTGTTGGTGCTGCCGCCCCTGATTTGGGGCTGGCTAACCTGCCGCGTGATGGCCTTTGACGCCCTCGCGGTACACGCCAGTGCCCTAGAGCGACGCACGGTGATGCAAACCCACGGCAGTTCCTTGTTGGCCATGGGACTGGTGGTTGGTCTGATGGGCGCAGCACCGAGTTTGCTTTGGTCGGTGGGTTTGATGGCGATTGCGATGGCGCCGCTCCTGGTTCCCTTCTCGGTTTGGGTCTACACGCTTATTTTTGTTTTTTCGTCCTTGTGGTTCGCCCATTTTTGTCTAGAGGCGCTGCAATCGTTGCGGGACGCACCGCCGGTGGCCGACGAAGCGGTGCTGGTGACGGCCCAGGAGACAGGCCGATTTGCCCCTGCAGGCCAAACTGTCGAACCCACAGGAGACGTATGAACTTTGGCGTGATCATCATTGGCGATGAAATTTTGTCTGGTAAGCGTGCTGACAAGCACCTTGCCCAAGCCATTAGCCTGCTTGGCGCCCGCGGCTTGCAGTTGGCCTATGCGCACTACGTGGGCGACGACCCTGGGCGCATCACAGCCACCTTGGCTGCGGCTTTTTCCAGTGGCGACGTGGTGTTCTCTTTTGGTGGCATCGGTGCTACGCCCGACGACCACACCCGCCAGTGTGCCGCCCGCGCATTGGGCAGCGACCTGGTCTTGCATCCGCAGGCCCGAGACCTGATTTGGGAACGCATGCAGGACATTGCCCGTGAAAACGGCCAGGCTTTCGACCCCAACCGGCAGGACAACCAGCACCGGCTCAATATGGGCATGTTCCCGCTGGGCGCGAACATCATCCCCAACCCCTACAACAAAATCGCCGGATTTAGTTGCCAGGGATCGAATAGCGGTGCGGTGCACTTTGTGCCGGGGTTCCCCGTGATGGCTTGGCCCATGGTCGAGTGGGTACTTGATACGCATTACGCGCATTGCTTTCACGGCGTGCCATGGATGGAAAAGTCGGTGATCGTGATGGGCGCCATGGAAGCCACGCTCACCCCTTTGATGGAGGAGATTGAACGCAGCTACACCGTCAAGGTGTTTAGCCTGCCCAGCGTGGACCATCCGAGCTATGGCCGGCACATCGAACTCGGCGTCAAAGGTGACGCTGCGGTGGTGGACCTCGCCTTTCTCGCTCTGCGCCAAGGGCTAGCTCGCTTCGAGTGCGTTTTGGGCCCCGAAATAGTGCGCAGCGCAACGTAGACCCAAGGTTCTGCAATAAACGCACTTTATTGGTGCTAAATTCCAGAGCCTCGTCTGCGCAAAGAACCTGTTTGGCGATGTAGAGCCTAAATCCGCGCCGTCTCAGGGCAAAATGGTCCCGGATTGATCGATTCGCAGCGCCCGCAGTTTTGGCATAAAAGCTGCAAGGCAATACCAGCAACACTTTTTATAACCGTGCAACAGGAGTATTTGATGGCCAAGACCGTCGCAGATGTGATGAAGATGGT
>CAMDKE010000054.1 GCA_945901215.1 Comamonas sp. lk | reverse complement strand
CGATTCGATGGTGCGCTTGTTGGTGGTCGGGCCGTTGGCAGCGTTGATGGTGGAGGCCTGCACGCTGGAGACCTCCTGGAAGATGGTCAATTTGACGGTGCCGTTTTCGCTGATCTGCGGCTTAACCTTGAGCGTCAGGCCCACGTCCTTGCGCTCAATGGTTTGGAAGGGGTTGACCGCGCCGTTGCCCGCGTTGGTGTTGGTGAACTGGCCGGTGATAAAGGGCACGTTTTGGCCGATCACAATTTTGGCCTCTTCGTTGTCCAGGGTGAGTAAATTGGGCGTGGACAGCACGTTGCCCGCGCCGCTGGTTTCTAAAAAGCGCGCCAAAAAGCCCAGCACATACACGCCGTTGGTTTGCTTGGCCGCGCCAATGTTCAGGCCCGCCGCTGGGGTCACGGTGCCCGCTGCGGCGCCGGTGGCCAGGCTGATGATGTTTTTGCCGCCCACGCCAAAGTTGGTGCCCAAGAGCCCGATCACGCTGTCGCCCGCGTTGCCTGCCGCACTTTGCCACTGCACGCCAAACTCGGCTGCGCGGTCTGCGCTGACTTCGGCAATCAGGCTCTCCACATAGACCTGCGCGCGGCGCGCGTCCAAGCGCTCAATCACGGCGCGTAACTGGCGGTACTGCGGATCGGGCGCGGTGATGATCAGCGAGTTGGTGGCCGTGTCTGCCTGCACCTGTCCGCCCGAGGTGGCGGCTGTGGGGGCCCCAGCGCCAGGGGCCGAACCTGCGCCAGCGCCAGGTGTGGGGCTGACGGCGGCACCGCTGATGGCGGCGCGCAAGGTGGCGGCCAGCTTGGTGGCATCGGCATTTTTCAGGTAAACCACGTGCAGGTTACCCAGTTCGCCATTGCTTTTGCTCGACGGCTGGTCGAGCTTGTCTATCAATGACTTGACCAGTGCCACGCGCGCCGGGTTGGCTGCGCGCACGATCAAGCTGTTGCTGCGCTGCTCGGCCATGACGGTGGTCTTAAAGCCCGTATCGGCACCGCCTGCGGGGGCGCCGGTGGAGCCGCTGGAGTCGATGAGTTTGAGCACCAAGGGCGCCAGATCGACGGCAATCGCGTTCTTGAGCTCGATCACCTCCACCTGCGTGGCGTTGGAGACGTCCATGGCGGCAATGATGCGGGCGATGCGGCGCAGGTTGTCTGCGTAGTCGGTGATGACCAGCGAGTTGTTGCTCGGGTTCGCGTTGATGGTGTTGTTGGGGCTGATCAGCGGGCGCAGCACTGCCACCAGGTTATTGGCCGACTCAAAATTGAGCCGAAAGATTTGCGTCACGACCTGTCCACCCGCCGCCCCCTTGGGCGCGCTGTCGCTGGTCTCGACTGCGTTGGTTTGCAGCTTGGCGTCGGCCTCGGGCACTACCTTGAGCAAGCCCGCCGACTCCACCATGGTGAAACCTTGAAGGCGCAAGCTGGTCAAAAACTGGGCCATGGCGACGCTGCGGCTGACCGGTTTTTCTGACACCAGGGTGATGGTGCCCTTGACGCGCGGGTCAACCACCACGTTCATACCCGAGAGCAGGCCGATGGTGCGCGCGACGGCCTCGATATCCGCGTTGGTGAAGTTCAGGGTAATGGGCTCACCCGGCTTGGGTAGGCTGCTACCGGCAGTTGACGCAGCCGCAGCGTTCGTGTTTTGTGCCAGCGCCATCGTTGCGCTGCAAGCGGCCAGGCCCGCCAGTGTGGCGCCCGTGAGCCAGCGCCGCAGGGCTTGGGGCGCCGGTGGCAAAGTCTGGACGAAGGCGGTAGCCGAAAGGCGCATTGGTGCCATAAAAGTTCAACCCACTTTGATGATGGAGCGCGCGCCCTGGCGCCGTCCGATGATATTCAAGAGATTTGACAGCGCTTCCCTGCGCTCAGGCGCGGCGTTGGCCTCGCCTTCAAAGCGCAATCGTCCGTCCGTCCACTGGCCGCTGCCAGTCAATTGCAGGCTACCCTGGATGGTGCTCAGATTCAGGCTTGGTGTGTGGCCGCCAGCCACCACGAAGCGGTAGCTGCCCATGGGCCGCAACGTGGACAGGCGTGAGGTCATGTCGATTGCGTCTACCTGCAACTGGCCTTGCAGCGCCAGCCGGCCATGAATCCACTGCGCGCCAAAGCCCTGGCTGGACAAGGCCAGCTGGCCTTCGGCGCGGATGGTGTTCCACGGCGTGCCCAGGCCGGTGAGCAGCAGCGCGGGCCAATGCGACCGCTGGTCTTGCAGGCGCAGCTGCGCGCCGCCCCAGCGCGGCAGCAAATCCAAAGCCAAGGGCGTTTGCATGCAGCAGTCGGCAAACAGCGTGAGCTGCAACTGACCCCAGCCCGGCTGCACGCGCCAGGCCAGGCGCCCGGGCAGGGTGCTACTGTCGCTGCTGCCGGGGCCGCCGGTCAATGTGAGCTGGCTCGAACCATTCCACACCGTGCCGCGCGCGTCTTGCAGCAGCACCTGGCCGGCGCTGGCGGCCTGTACGCGGCCCGCCAGCCAGACCGCTGGGGCAAACATCACGGTGGCCAGCAGCAAGCCCAGTGCCGCGCCGCCAAGCGTCCATCCCCAGGGCGTGCGGGCGTTTACAAGCGTGTGGGTGCGGGCCATGGATTAAACGGCCTTAGGGCGTCGCAGGGCTGGACACTTGCAGCACGATCTGGCCCTTCCAAAGCCCTTGGCTTTGGGTCAGGTGCAGCTCCAGCGGGCGTGCACGGGCGTTGAGGCGGGCCTGGGTCAGCCACTGCGCCAGGGCGTCTGCGCTGCTGCCTTCTAGGGTCAGGGTGGCGCGGTCCCCAGTGAGAGACATGCTCGCAGTGCTGCCCAGCGTGGGCAGGGCCGCTTCGAGAAGGCTTTTGCTGTCTTGGGTTTGGGCAAGGGGTTGGGCTTGCAGAATTTGCGCCTGGGCTTGGAGCTGCAGCATGTCTTGCAACTGCGCGCGCAATTGCGGTCCCTGGATTTGCGCGCTGCGCAGCGTGCCAATGGCCGGGCGCAGGGCGACAAACCAGAGCAAGGCCAGCACCAGCAGCGCTAGCGCGCTGCGCACCAGACGCTGTTCGCGCGGGTTTTGTGCCCAGCGCTTTTGCAAAGGGGCAAGCAGTGCGCGTATCTTTGTTTGGACCGTGGCGTTCATGGGGCAGCCCGCAGCGTCAGTTGTGCGCCGCTGGCGCTCAGGGCAATGCCTTGGGCCCGCAGGGTTTGCATGGCATCGGTCAGTGCATCTGCGGCCAGGGACACGCCGCGCAGGCGCAGCTCGCCATTGGCAAAGTCCAGGCCGCTGGGGGCTGGCGCGGTGGGTGCGGCTTGCGCCCAGGCGGCCAGCAGGGTTTCAAAGTCCTGCGTACCCAGGGCACCCGCGCTTTGTTGCAGGGCGGCTACGGCGCGCTGCATTTGCACTGGTGCGTCCACCACCACCTGCGTGGCCGGGAAGGTGCCGGTCAGAACGGCATCAATGGCCTTGCGCTGCGCCTGCAGAGCGGCGCGTTCGGCCCCGGCGCGCAGATTCAGGCCCAGCAGGTTAACGCAGAGCAAGGCCAGCAGGCTCCAGCGCGCGGCGCGCCAGCGGGGCGCTCGCAGCAGCGCAGCCCCTGCAGTGCCCAGGCGTTTGAGGCTGCGGCTGCGTTGGTTGCTGACCAGGTCGAGTTGGGCCAGGTCCCAGTCACTTTGGCAGGCCGCCAGAGCGCGTTCGGCGCGGCTTTGCAGTTGCACGCTGCGCCCAAAGAGTTGTTCGGCCCGTGCGGCTAATGCGGGCTCGGCGCGCAGCGGGGCGTCGTGCGGCCACTGCAGCAGGGCCACGGCGCTAGCTTGCAGCGGCCAGGGCGTCACACCGCTGGCGTTGGCGTGCAGCAGCAGAGACTGGCCGGCGTTGTCGATAGCGTACAAACTGCCGGTGCCCGAAGCGGGTGCAGCGCCCTGGTTGGCATCAGCCGGGGCATCGGGCACTAGTTCGGGCACCAGTTCGGGCACGATGCGAGCCACCCTAATGCCGGCCGCCTCAAGCGCCTGCAAGCCGCTTCGCAGCCAGGCTTTGTCACACACGGCCACCCAGGTGCTGGCGTCTTTGGCCGCACCCGGGGCCAGCGCATAGTGCAGTGTGACCGGGTCGTCGAGCAACTGCTCTTCAAGCAGGCCTTCGAGCACGGAGCGCAGGCGGGTGCTATTTCCTGCTGCGCCCTTGGGCAACTGCACCCGGTGCCAGGAGAGCTGCGCGGCGTCCACTAGCAGCAGTGTCTCGGTCACGCGGCCGGTGGCGGCGCTGGGCAGCAGCGCCAGCGGCGCGCTCGACGCCGTGCCCAGGGCCAGGCCATCGGGGCTGAGCACGTAATCCACCACCGAGCCTGCTTGCAAGCCGGTGCGCGGTAGGGTGAGGATCAGAGTGGCCATAGTTCAAAATTCAGCGGTCATTGTAGGGGCCGGGGTGCGCGTCTACGGGCCCGACAAGCTGTTGGAGGACAAGTTGTCCGGCGGCTTGGAGGGCGTGCTGTATGCGGGGTTGAGCGGGCGTTTGCGCCACAGAGTTTTGACATTCATGGCGTCGCGTTGCACGACCGAGTATTCCTGTACCGTGTTGCCGTCGATTTGCAGCATGCCGCGCAGGGCAAAAAAGCGCGTGTTGGTGGCCACTGCTTGGCTGTCGAGCACCAGCAGGGGCAGCTCTGCGGCTTTTTTGACGTCGTCCAGGCTGTCCCAGTGCGCCAAGCGCCGGGCGTCGAGCAGGCGCTGGGCATCGGCCTGGGACACACCTTCCAGGCAGGCCATCATTACCACGGCCGATGCCGTATTGAGGTTCACCGGCGTGCGCTCAGGCAGCACGGTGATGTGGGGCTGCAGCAGCGCCAGCGTGGCCGGGTCTAGCCCCAGCCAGCCCAGCTGGTCTGGCTCTTGCGGCCACAGCGGGCCGTCGGAATTAGCGTCCATAGCTTGGTTGGTGGCCACAGCGGCGCTGGCCTGCTGGGCGCGCAGCAGTTGGTCCACCAGCCGGCCAAGGGTGGCGCGTGGCAAGCCGAGCTGCATGAATAGGCGCTCCCACATGCGCAGCGTGGGGGCATGAACCTTGCCGTCGTCTTGCACCAGGTTTTTGAGGTTCAGCCGAGCTTGCAGGTCAGTAATCTGGCCGGACAAAAAGGCGTTGCTGCTGGCGTCGGCGGCCAGGGTGTCGCTGCGGTCAGCCGCTAAAAAGGTAGACAGCCGCGCCTGTTCGAGTGGCATGGCCCAAGGCTCGGACAGGTGGTCGGCGCCGCCTTTGCGTGCGTCCTCGCTCAGGATCAGCCGCGCCCAGTCCAGTGCACCGGTCAGCACCCAGGTTGATTGCGCTCGGGTGCGCTCGGCGCTTTCAACTTCTACCGCGCGCCACTGCTGCCACAGTGCCGCCGAGGCCAGGGTAGCCACCAGTACCACGGTCAGCATAGCCATGAGGATGGCTGCGCCGTTTTGGCGCCCCCGGCGTCTGGCTTTGGAGTGCTTCATTGCGCGCCCCCCAGGCCCGTGCGGGCCCAGTCCCGGCTGAGTACGCCGCTGACCGCCTGGCCTGGCGGCAAGGTCAGCAGAAGGCGCACGCCGTCGGGCATGGCGGCGCCAGCAGCGGCGCTGCGTGTGGGGTCGCCAAGGCCTGCGCCCGTGGGCTGACCCACTACGGCAGTGCCCGATGCGGGCGCGGCAGGCGCCGGGGCCGCGCCTTCAGCAGGCGCGCTGCTGTCGGCAGACGACAAGGGATTGGCCCAGGCGCCACCCCGGTAGAAAAATATCTGCCAGCCCGCCAGCGGGGTAATGCGCACCTCTGAGCGGCGGTCCTCGTCACTGGGGTTTTGGCCCCAACGTGCGGCCTGATTCCAGGCGGCCTGCAGCTCGGCGCGCGTGGTCAGCGCGGGCGACTGCCAGCGCAGCCAATAGGTGGTGTCGCCCACCAACCGCTGTGACCAGGCCACCACGTGCAAGCCCTCGCCCGCAGACTGGCTTCCGCGGCGCAGCAGGCGCAGGGCCCGGCCGTCCCAGTCGATGCTGGGGATGTTGGGCTGAAGCGCCAGCGCGTCCAGGTCGGCGCCCCACTGGGCCAGGCCGGTTTGCAGGGTCAGCAGCCCGTCCGAATGTTGGGCCAGGCGCTTTTGTGCAACCGCCATGGCGTCCAGGCCACGCCAGGACATGGCCGCCATCAGCGCCATCAGCGCCAGCGCCACCAGCAGCTCGATCAGGGTAAAGCCGCGCTGCGCAGGGTGCCGCAGCGCCGCGGCAGATGGTTTTTGCGGGCCGGGCGCGGTGGCGCCACTGCCGGGGGTGGGGGCAGCGGCCATCAGTTGCGCCCCACGATGGTGGACAGGCGCAGCACCGGCTCGGTGGCATTGCGCACCTGGGTGTCCACGCGCACAAAGTTTGGGTTGGGCGTGGGCTGCACATTGAGCAGCAGGGTGAAGGTTTGGCCGCCTTGCAGGCATTCGCGGCTGCTTTCGCCCACACCGGGCATCTGGCGGCCCAGGCGGATTTGGTGCAGCGCGTTTTCGGCGCAGAGTTGGCCCAGCAGCACATCGCTTTGGCGCTGGGCGTGCAGCGTCAAGGCGCCTGTGGCTTTAAGACCGGCCAGCAGCGCTACGCCCACGATGGTGAGCGCCACCAGCACTTCCACCAGCGTAAAGCCCTGCGCGAATGCGCGGTGGCCTCGGGCGGGCGTCATGGCGTGGCACCTGGTGTGGTTCCCAACGCTGTGCCTACGGGCACCAGCGCAAAGGGGCGCAGGCCGTCGGTGGCGAGTTGCAGGCGGATTGCGGGCTTGCTGCGCGCGGCCAGGACCACGGCCTGCGCTTCCAATATCGGCTCGGGCCCCAGGGTGAGGCGGTCGGCGCTGGCATTGGGCGCCCCGGGCGTTGGGTTGTGCAGCACGGCGCTCAGGGTGGTATCGGCGCTGAGCCAGACTTGGGGTGGCAGGGGCGGGTTCAGGCCTTCAAGCGCAAAGCCGCCGGGCACAGCGCGCCAGGTCACCGGCGTGCCCTGCATGCGCGACTGCGCGCGGCCCGATTCCAGCACCGCCGCCAGACGCTGGGCGTCGCGTTCCAGGTCCGAGGCGCTGCTGTCGCGCAGGGTGAGCACCACGCCCGCCGAGGCGATGGCCACAATAGCCATCACCACCAGCAGCTCCAGCAGGGTAAAGCCGCGCTGGCCCGGCTGGCGCTGATGGCCGCGCAGGGATTCTGGGCGGCGCGGCGAGCCTGTGCTGCAGTGCCAGGAGCGCCGGTGCGCCGCCTTAGGGCTGCCAGCTGCCAATGTCGGCATTTTTGCCCTCGCCGCCTGACTGGCCGTCGGCGCCGAAGGACATGACGTCAATCTCGCCCTTGACCCCCGGGTTCAGGTAGACGTAGGGCTTGCCCCAGGGGTCGTTGGGCAGCTGGTCAAGGTTTTTCTTCCAGTTGGTCGGCACCGGCTCGGTCGTGGGCTTATTCACCAGCGCGGCCAGGCCTTGCTCGGCGCTGGGGTAGCGGCTGTTGTCAAGCCGGTAGAGCTTGAGCGCCTGCATCAGGTTGCTGACATCGGTCTTGGCGGCGGTGACCTTGGCGTCGTCGGCGCGGTCGAGCACATTGGGCACGATGAGCGCAGCCAGCACGCCGATGATGAGCAGCACCACCATCAGCTCTATTAGGGTGAAGCCGCGTTGGAGGGTTTTTGAAAGAGAGTGTGGTTGCGAAGGCATGGCGGATGGTATTTCGGGCAGGGCCGGCTTGCGCCGAGATAAATCAATTCTGCCTGACAAATGTGGAACCGCCGCGAGGCCTTGTGGGCGTCGCGGCGGTTGGGCTAAAGACGAGCTTTAGGAATTTACTTGAAGTAGTCGCCTAGGTTTCGGCAATCACTTCCAGAAGTAGATGTTGTCGACATAGAGCGTGCCGCCATTTACCGCCGCCGCCAAGATTAGTTGCTGGAACTTGGACTTGTCAGGTGCCGTAAAGCTTGACATGGGGATGTCTTTGCTCGTCCACGTCCCGGCAGCCACAGGAATGAACACCGATGTCTCTAATGTCGGGGAAAGACTTACCAACTTGACTTCGATCGTGGTTGCAGTCTCAGACCAGAAATCAATATGAAGACTGGTGTGGCTGGATACATCGAGTGCTGCTGCGGTGACCACACCTTGATAACCAAACGTCGCAAGTTTGAGCAGGTTGTTGCTTGCATACGTTTGCGTGCTCACAACAGTGGACTGGCCCCAGTTTGGTGTATCCGTGCCTGTGACTGTGGTGTAGCCATCGCCATAGAGAGATTGAACATTAGCGGTGGCCGCTGTCGGCACGGCCGGCGCTGTGGTTGGGACCGACACCACGGGTGCAGTCATGCAGGTTTGAGAAACACCGGAAGTGCCAATGAACGTCAAATCGTCGACATACATGGTCACAGCCGTTTGGTTTCCAAAGTCAGCAAACACAGAAGCTTTGTTCAATACGTCTGTTGCCAACCAAGTCCTAGTTGCGTTTCCACTATTGTTGGCGATATTGGAGATATCAAAGGTCAGGGTTTGCCAGGTGTTGGCTGCGGTAACCGTGGCGTCCATTTCTACGTTGATGGCGGCGTTAGCGGCGTTCTCAAGTTTCAAACGCAAGACCTTGTTCGCGACGCTGGAGTAGACCCTTAAGGACATTGTCTTGTTGGTCGCAGTCAGTGGGATCACCGGCAGGCTGTTCTCTGGATAAGTGCACTTGCTGATAGTGACTCCCGCCCAGGTCTCGTTACCAGCAGACTTGACGATCTTCATTGCTTTGTTGGTGCTGACGACGGGGTCGGTTTCAATCGTTCCAACATCGCCGCCGAATGCGGTCAGACCAGGCGCCGTGGTTTCGTCAAACGTAACAAACGTGGTGCTGGCGCTGCTGGTTCCCGTGGTCACCGTAATGGTGATGGCGGCGGAGGTTGCTGCAGAGTACGTGTTGTTTGCAGCCTTGGTTGCAGTTACGGTGCAAGAGCCAGCAGCTGATGCTGCCGTGAGCTTATTGCCACTGATCGTGCACGAGCCTGATGCAACCGCGTAAGTGATCGCACCGTTACCAGACCCGCCGGACGTTGAAAGTGTGGTCTGTGCCGATGCTGCCAAGCTTGTTGCGCCCGCAGCGGCGACCAAGGTCGCTTGTGGCAGCAGCGTACCGGTATTGGTGCGGCTATACATCGCAACACGGGTCACGTTGGTAGTGGGCACTGCCGTGGGGCAGGCGCTTACGCTGGAGGCGCCAGTTCCCGTGGTGACTTGCGCCGAGCGCTGTATGAAGCCAGAGGTTTGCCCTGTTGCACCCGTCAAGCCAATTTTGAAGAAGTCGGCGGCAGTGGCTTTGACCGTGCCGGTAACCAAATTTGCAGTGGCGGGCGTAAAGGTGGCGGTGGTGCCTTTGTATAGCTTACCAGCCGATGCGGAGAAGCATTGGCCAACATCGTCGGCCCCGGCATCATAGGCGACAGACTGGGTCTCTGTACCCGAGGTTCCGGAGGCAGTGGACTTGTATTTGTCAATCACCAAATCCACGCCGCTGCTGCTATCGATCCATGGGCTCAACAAGGCTGCGGTCACGGTGGTGGTGGGGAAAAACGTCTTCAGGTTGGTCGCGACCACAGCCATGTCCATGGTGTCCGAGGCAGCGCTAATTTGGCTGCGCACGGCGGCCTGGTTGATCAGCCCGTCGGCAGCCAGGTCCGCCTGGAAGTCGGCAATGAACTCGCTGATTCCCGCGCCGTTGGAGCCGGCCTTCACGGCTACGGCAGACAGGGCCGCCAGAATTTGGCTGCTGGTCTGGGCTGTGGACAGATCAAGCTCGTTGAAGTTGCCAGCAACAATGTTTTTGGTGGAATCTGTACCCCCGGGCATCAAGTCCGTGCTGTTGTAGATACGAAAGGCGGCCAAAACTTCTTTTTGCGCCTGGGTGCGTGCTGCACTGAACTTGCGGTAGGTGGAAGTGCTGGTTTTATCTTGGACCAGCTTCTCGATGCGAGGCCCGGCCAGGGTGGTGAGCAAGTTGACGTTGACCAAGCGATCGACATCCAAGTCGCTGTAGGCCATCAAAGTCACCTGGTCGTTGGCGAGTAGGCCGGTCATTTCGTTGCGGTAATAGCCCGAGACATAGGTCTTGATGTACTGGCGCGAAATGCGCAAAGCAGAGGTATCAAAGGTGCCCAGATCACCCGTGGTTTGCAGGTTGTAGCTCGCCCCGGCAGAGGCAAAAGTAGACGAAATGAGCTCGTCAATGGAGACCTTGGAGCCCGCAGCCATAGGGCCCTTTTGGGCAATTCCGCCTTCGACGGAAAAGCCGTTGTCGATCTTGCTGACCCTGGCGCCGTCACCGCCTCCGCAGGCGGTTAGCAGCATGGCCGTGGCGACGGCACAGGCTGACAAATTAAGAACTTTTCTAAGTTGGAACACGGCAAGGCCTCCTAAGGCGAGTGGGTGGTGAAAATCTGAAAACGAATCCCTGATTGCGCTTTCTGAAAGCGCTTTCACTGAATGATAAAGAAATTTGCTGGCTTTTAAAAGTGCCGCCGCTAGGTGATTACCCTCAATTGCCCATAGTGTTTTCCCTAGGGGCAATTGAAGTGGTTGATCAATCCCAAGGCGAGTTAGTGAACAAGTTGGGGCTTGTGTTGTCGTCTATTTCCAGAAGTAGACGTTGTCGACGTAGAGCGTCTGGCCAACATTGGCCACCGCTAGGATTAGTTGTTGGAACTTGGTTTTGTCGGGAATGGTGAAACTCGAAAGGGGGATGTCCTTACTTGTCCAAACCCCAGCGCTGACCGGGATAAGAATTGATTGCTGCTTTACGCCCCCATAAAGGCTCACAAGCTTGACCTCAATGGTGGTCGCCGTTTGTGACCAGAAATCAATATGCAGGCTCGTATGTTTTGAAACGTCCTGGGGGGCCGGAATGGTGAAACCTTGGTAGTTGAAGCTTGCAAGCTTCAGGACCTTGTTTCCTGCATACGTTTCCGCAGTTAACGTGGTCGTCATACCCCCCCATTTGGGTGTGTCGGTTCCAGTGACGGTGGTATACCCGTCACCGTACAGAGAGATCACATTGGCTGTCAGTGCGGTTGGGAACGCGGGCTCTGTCGTAGGAACGGTCGTCGCTGGGCAGGCATTGAAGCTTATGTTGTCAAGATAACTTGTTGTGTCTGAGGTCCGACCGTCAAGGTTGAAATCTGGAAACAAGATGATTTGGTCGTTAACTTCACCCACACGACCACAAAAGTTGAATGTCAGCTGCTCCCATTCGTTGATTTTTGTAT
>CAMDKE010000053.1 GCA_945901215.1 Comamonas sp. lk | reverse complement strand
AGCAGCGTTGCCCTCTGCCTCGGCGGTTTTGCGAAAGCCGGGGTACATCTCGGTGTGTTCATAGGTTTCGCCGTCGATGGCAATTTGCAAGGCCTTGGCCGGCGTCATGCTGGCTTTTGGGTAGAGCAAATCCAGGTGGCCAAAGGCGTGCATGACTTCCTGGGCTGCGGTCTCTTCAAAAGTGAGGGCCGTCAGTTCGTCGCCCATTTCACGCGCCAGTTTGGCGAAGTAGCGGTATTTGATGTGTGCCATCGACTCGCCGGCAAAGGCGGATTCGAGGTTGGCGATGGTCTTGATCTCGGGGCGGCTTGGGGTGCTCATGGTGTTGACTCCGTTAGGTGATTACAAACTGCCAGTTGAAGGCTTTCAATCGGCATGCATGAAATCATAGGATTAATCTATTAACAAAGCCAATTGCAAATGGCTAATGCCTTCATAGGCAAGTCGCTTGCCGTGCCCGGCTTAGAGCTTGAGTTCGAGTTTGGCCTGCAGGTTGGTCGCCGTGGGCGCCGTGCTCAGCGTGGCGTCGCGTAGCGACTGGCCTGCGCTGTTGCTGCTGAGCAGCCGGGTGCCGCTGAGGTAGTTGCGCGCAGTCAGGTTGCTCGCGCTCAGGCGCAGCTGGGCGCGCGGGCTCCAAATCCACAGCACCGAGGCGTCGGCCACCAGTTTGTCGCTTTGAAACACCTGGTCGGAGGCGTTGACTTGCGTCGTGTAGCCCGGGGTGTAAGCCAGGTTAGAGCTCAGTCTGAGCGGCCAACCACGCACCGCATAGTCCGCCCCTAGGTTGGCGCTGCCGTCGGGCTGCTGGTCGATGCGGTTGTAGGGCCCCGGCACACCGTCCACACTGGAGCGAAACAGGCTCAGGTTGGCGCGCAGGTCTACGGCCGGCGCCTGGAGCAGCCATTCGCTTAGGCGCAGCTTGGCTTCGAGTTCCAGGCCTTGGCTGGTGGCGTTGCCCACGTTTTGGGTGCGGGTCACCCAGCGTTGCACGTCGGACCAGGGCACGGTCTCCAGGGCGGTTTGGCTGCGCATGGTGTTGCTGATCTGGCGCACAAATACATTGGCGCTTAGCAAGCCGCCTTTGGGGAGGTAGTGTTCAAACGCCAGGTCCACGCCCACGGCCAACTCGGGCAGCAAGTTGGGGTTGCCTGCCGAGTCGGGCTGTAGCGCCGTGTTGCTGCCGCTGGGGTAGGTGGTGTTCAGGGTGGGGCGGGCAATCAGGTTGCCCAGGCTGGGCGCGCGGTAGCTGCGCGTCAGGCTCAGGCGAAACTGGTCTTTGACCGCCAGGTCGGGCCGCCACACTGCGTGCAGCAGGGGCGTGAGCACTTCGCTCTGGTTGCTGACCTGCTCTGCTCCCACGGCGGTGCTGCCCAGGGTGCGAATACCTTCCCAGCGCAGGCCGACGTGGGCCGCCCAGTGCGGGTTGATTTCCCATTCGTCCTGGCTGTACACGGCCAGGCGCTGGCTGCTGGCTAGCAGATTGCCGTCGTAGTCGCTCAAAGGGCTTTGGCCGTTTTGCAGCGTGCTGGCGCTCTCGTCGCGTTGGTTGGACTCGATCTCTACACCGCTGACCAGGCTGTGTTTATCCGCAATCGACTGGGTCAGCTTGGCGCTGCCCGATAGCGTGGTGTCTTGCTGGCCAGACTGCTGCGACAGCAGGCTGGCGGTGCGGTCCACGCCCGCTGTGCTGCCGCCGCTGTTAGCGCTTTGCGACTCGTAACGCCATTGGGCCTGCCCAAGGGTGGCGCTGAGCAGCAGCTTGGAGCCGCCCTCGAGCTTGCGCGCCCAAGTGCCCGCCGAGCGCAGCAGCTGGAAACGGCTGGCGCTGCTGCCCAAGCTGCTGGCGTAGGGCAGGTCGCCACCCGTTTGGGACAGCAGGCTGCTGGACTGGCCCGTGCCCTGCGACACGATCAGCATGGGCGAGAGCGTGAAGGCGTCGCCCGCAGCGCTGTTCCATTGCAGCCGCCCATTGGCGTGCAGCACATTGCGCTGGCTGCTGGCGCTGGTGGTTTCAGCCAGGTTTTGCAGCGCGCCGGTATCCAGGTTT
The DNA here is from genome assembly GCA_945901215.1 of Comamonas sp. lk. Classification (GTDB taxonomy): domain Bacteria; phylum Pseudomonadota; class Gammaproteobacteria; order Burkholderiales; family Burkholderiaceae_C; genus Allorhodoferax. The sequence continues at coordinate 9,167 of CAMDKE010000053.1, read as the reverse complement.
TCGCTTGTGGTGGCTTTGTTTTGGTCGTTGTTGCGCTCGCTGTGCATCACCGAGACTGATACGTGGTAAACCAGCCCGTCCACGGTGTCGTTGCGCGACCAGGATGCGCCTGGCGTGGTGCGCCCGTTTTCCACGCCCACGCCCGCCGTGGCGTTGTTCAATGTCTTGGTGTAGCCGCCGCGCGTGACGATGTTGATGGTGCCGGCAATGGCGCGGGCGCCCGTCTCGGCCGTTGGTGCACGAAAGATCTCGATGCGTTCTACCTGCTCGGGTGCAATATCGTCGGTGGAAAAGCCGCGCGCCGCCGGTTGGCCGTCGATCAAGATTTGCGTGTAGCCGCTGCCCATGCCGCGCATGCGTGGCGCGCCGCCATGGCCGGGGCGCCCGCTGGTGGTCACGCCGGGCAGGCGTTTGAACAGTTCGCCCAGGGTGGAGTCGCCGTAGCGCTCAATCTCTTCGCGCCCCACCACGATCTTTGCCGCCGTGGACTGGCGTCGCTCCTCAGTCTCGCGGTTGGCGCGGATTTCGACGGGTTTGAGCGCCGCAGGGTCGGCAGGCGCTGGCGCTGAGGCCGGAGTGGGAGGTGCAGTTGGCGCTGGCGCCGGGTTTTCCGTGGGCGAATTGGGCGCAGTTGGTGCGCCCGCCTCCTGCGCGCGCAAAGCGCCAGCAGCCAGACCGAGCGCCAGAACAGCCGCGCCAAAACGCCGAGGTTGGGAGATGAATTTCATGTTTCAAGCAGAAATATGCCAACGGTAACCGCAACTTGTAAAGCCCTGGTGACGTCCGGGCTGAGCAAGGGCGTGCGCGTCGCACTATCGCCCAGCGGCATGGGGTGGTCTTTCTTGCTTTGTGGGAGCAGCGCCACGCGCCCCCGTCACCCCTAGCCGCGCATGAGCGCCTCAATCGCATCCACCTCTACTGGCACGCCCCGGCTGATCAACTCGCAACCGGTCTCGGTGACGATGGCGTCGTCCTCGATGCGGATGCCAATGCCGTGGAACTGCTCAGGCACGCCGGGCGCGGGGCGCACGTAAATGCCCGGCTCGATGGTCAGCACCATGCCCGCCCGCAGCACGCGCGCCGGGCGGTTGACGATGGTCTGGTCGGTCAGCGCGTCGCGCCGGGTCGTGGCCTGGCCGATTTCGCTGGGTTCGGTGTATGCGCCGCAGTCGTGCACATCCATGCCCAGCCAGTGGCCGGTGCGGTGCATATAAAACGCAAAGTAAGCGCGCTTCTCGATCACGTCTTGCAGGCTGCCTACCTGGTTTGCGTCCAGCAGCCCCAAGTCCAGCATGCCTTGCGCCAGCACTTTCACCGTGGCCTCGTGCGGGTCGGTAAAGCGCGCGCCGGCGCGGGTGGCGTCTACTGCCGCGTGCTGTGAGGCCAGCACCAGCTCGTAGAGCGCGCGCTGCGGCCCCGTGAACTTGCCGTTGGCCGGAAAGGTGCGGGTGATGTCCGAGGCGTAGCCGTCGAGTTCGCAACCGGCGTCGATCAGCACCAGCTCGCCATCGCGCACCAAGCCCGCGTCGGCGCGGTAGTGCAGCACGCACGCGTTCTCGCCGGCCGCCACGATGGAGCCGTAGGCGGGGCACTGCGAGCCGTGGCGGCGAAACTCGTGCAGCAGCTCGGCGTCCAGGTGGTATTCGCGCACCTCTTGGCCTGCGCGCAGCATGCGCGCGCTCAGTTGCATGGCTCGGATGTGGCCCCCGGCGCTGATTTGCGCGGCGCGGCGCATCGTGGCTTGCTCAAAGCTGTCTTTGACCAGGCGCATTTCATCCAGCGGCTCGCACAGGTCGCGTTGCGCCGAAGGGCATAGCGTCCCAAAGCGCACCCGGTCGCGCAGCGGCTGCAGCCAGCCGTTGACCCGCGCTTCCAGCCCTTTGTGGGTGGCAAACGGGTACCACACCGTATCGCAGCCGTCCATCAGCAGCGGCATGCGGGTGTCGAGTTCGTCAATCGCATACGCCTCGTCCACCCCCAGCGCGGCGGGTGCGGCCTGCGGCCCCAGGCGAATGCCGTCCCAGGTTTCGCGCTCCAGGTCCTTGGGCAGGCAAAACAGCACCGTCTTGCCGCTGCCGGTGATCACCAGCCACGCCTTGGGCTCGGTAAAGCCGCTGAGGTAATGGAAATAGCTGTCAAAGCGGTACAAAAAGTCCGCGTCCCGGTTGCGCTGCTGCTCGGGCGCGGTGGGGATGAGCGCGATACCGTGGCTGCCCATGTGGGCGGCCAGGCGGGCGCGGCGGTCGGAATAAGGGGGGGATTGGGGCGTCATGGGGGCATTTTAGGAACAGCGGGCTTGTTGGCGTGAGACCTTGTGGTCTTGGCGCCTGGTAGCGCGTTTAAGCAAAAGCAATATTCAATAGGCTTGGTGCCCAAGTTTAAAAATCAAAACCCTGCGTCCGGCTTCAATTTAAATGGGGAGTGGCGTTCTGCAAGCCCATTGACGATGACTAAATTCAGACCTATATTCAGTCTTTTTATTACACGGGGTTCGCTATGCCATCCACGACCAACATAAAGTCCATTTCCTACCTCAAGAGCCATGCAGCCCAGATTTCCGAAGACCTGGAGATGAATGGCAACCCGTTCGTCATTACCCAAAATGGGGAGGCTAGCATGGTCATCGAAAGCGTCAAGCAGTACCAGGAAAAGGAGGCGCTTATTGCCGCCCTGCGGATCATGGCCTTGGGTGAGAAAGACCGCGTTCAAGGGAAAGGTATTGCTGCTGCCGACTCGCGGGCGCAGCTGTTGGCTGCCCGTCAAGGTCGCAAATAATGGCGGTCATCATTCTTCCAGATGCGCAGGATGACTTGCTTTCGCTTCAGGAGTACATGCTTGACAAGTGGAGCGAGGCGCTCTGGCGCAAGGCCGAGGACGAAATCTTTGAAAAGCTGGCGTTGGTAGATACAGGTTTTTTGACCGGGGCGCCAGTCCAAGAGCTTGCTTTGGTGGGAATCTTTGAATATCAAAACGTCTTTACCTCAAACCATAAGTTGGTGTACCGGCGTATCGGCACGGAGGTGTATGTCTACGCCGTTGCGGCGCACCGGCAAGACTTTCCGACGCTTTTAATGAAGCGCTTGTTGAAAATCTGATCCTCCGCCCTTGGCCGACGTGCCTGTACGCTGCCACGGCGAACCATTGCGCGTGGCGAGTTACTTGAAATTGAGCTCCGCCAAGCGCCCTGGCGTCCCCACATCCGTCCAATCCCCTGTGAAAAGCGACGCGCCCACGGCGCCCGCGTCCATGGCCGCCCGCAGCAGCGGCGCAAGCGGCGCTTTCTGGCCCGCCGGATTGCCCGCCGGAATGCCGCACCAGGCGGCCTCAAAAAACGCGCGCCGGTAAAGCGCGATGGTGCTGAAGGTGTAGCGCCTTGGCGCGTCCGTGCTGGGGGACGCCGCGACCTTGGACAGGTTCAGCGCCAGCCCATCGGAAGACAAAGCGAAGTCGCCGCCAGGGTTGTGCGCCGGGTTGGGCACCAGCCAAATATGGGCCAGCAAGCTGCTGGCAGCAAAGGCTTCCACGGCGGCGGGGTCAAACACAAAGTCCGGCGCAAACACATCGCCTGCTGCCACCCAAAACACATCGGCCAGTTGCGGCAAGGCGCGGACTATGCCGCCGGCGGTCTCCAGCGCGCCGCCAAAGTCCCGCCCCTCGTGCGAATAGCGCAGCTCCACGCCGGTGCTGGCGCCCTGGGCGGTCGCAGCCACGGCTTCCGCGCGGGGCGCCGGGTTGAAATGGTCGCCAAAGCGCGCCTGCATCTGCTCCCCCAACCAGGCGGTGTTCACCACCGCCACCCCGCAGCCTGCGCGCGCCAGCGCTTCCAGATGCCATTGCAGCAGCGGTTTGCCGCGCACTTGCAGCAGCGGTTTGGGGCAGGTGTCGGTGAGCGGGCGCATGCGCTCGCCACGGCCAGCGGCCAGCAGCAAGGCGGTGGCCGGGCGCGGCGCCATGGACAAGCCTAGCGCGTGCCCACACTGGCGCCCACAAACGCCGCCTGCGCGCCGCGCGGCAGGCAGCGCCAGTAGGCGGGGGTGGCTTGCACCTGGCCGTCCAGTGCCACGGCTGCCTGCCAGCCCCAACGTGGCTGGTACAAAAAGGCGCGCGCCAGCGCCACCAGGTCGGCGTCACCGGATTGCAGCAGCGCCTCGGCCTCGGCGGGTTCGGTAATCAGGCCCACAGCAGTGGTCGCCATGCCGGTGGCGGCGCGAATAGTGCGGGCAAAGGGCACCTGGTAGCCGGTGGCCAGCGGGATCTTTTGCTGCGGCGACACGCCGCCCGAGGACACGTGGATAAAGTCGCAGCCCGCCGCCTTGAGCGCGGTGCAAAACGCGGTGCTTTGCGCGATATCCCACCCACCGTCTACCCAGTCGGTGGCCGACAGGCGCAGGCCCAGGCAGCCGCTGTATGCCTGGCGCACGGCGGCAAACACCTCCAGCGGAAAGCGCATGCGGTTCTCGAGGCTGCCGCCATAGGCGTCGCTGCGCTGGTTGGCCAGGGGCGACAAAAACTCGTGCATCAAATAGCCGTGCGCGGCGTGCAGCTCAATGGCGTCCACGCCGATGCGTACCGAGCGCAGGGCCGCAGCCACAAAGGCGTCGCGCACGCGCCCCAGGTCGGCCTCGGTCATGGCATGGGGTGCGGGCTCGTGGGGCAGTTGTGCCAGGGCCGAGGGGCCCATGGTGTGCCAGCCACCTTGTTCCGGGGACAGCAGCTGCCCGCCGTGCCAGGGCAGCGCGCTCGACGCCTTGCGCCCAGCGTGTGCCAGCTGAATGCACACCGCAGTATGGGGCGCTAGAGCGCGGGCGCGGCGCAGATGCCCGGCCAGTGCGGCCTCGGTGGCGTCGTCCCACAGGCCCAGGCAGCCCGGGGTGATGCGGCCCTCGCTGAGCACAGCGGTAGCCTCAATGGTAAACAGCCCCGCGCCACTGTTGAGCAAGTTCCCCCAATGCATCAGGTGCCAGTCGTTTGCCTGGCCATCTTTGGCTGCATACTGGCACATGGGCGCGACCACAATGCGATTCGGTAGCGCCAGGCCCCCCTGCGGGGAAGGAAGGGTCAGCGGGGAAAAGAGAAGGCTCATGGAGACGTACCACCTTGAAATGATTTTTGCGATTTTGCCGTTTTTTATGTAGTAGTTAATTTTGTATCGTTTTTAACGATAGAATTTTTTATGCGTACCATATTACTCCTTGCAATGGCCTATCTCCTGGGGCTTGCCTCGCCTGCCTGCTGGGCTGGGCCCCAGGTGCAGTGGGAACAGTATTTTGATGAAACCGGCGCGCTGGAGCTGCCAGAGGTACAAAGCAGGCCTTTCGCGCCTGCCACTGCATTTGTTCATTGGAAGGCCACACCAGGGACGGTGTGGCTCAGGTTCCGGCTCCCCGACCTGACGCCCACCGACGACGGCAGACAGCCGCTTTTATTGCTGTGGAACCGCCCCACCACTGATCGGGTCTCGATCTACCTGCCAAGCTCAGAACCCAGCGGCCAGGGCAGCGCCTGGCGCGAACGAACCCTCTCGGCCCATGAGCTGCTGGACGGTGCGCGCCTGGGTGGGGGCTCTGACCTGTACCCGCTGCCCCAGACCTTTTATGTGCGCCTGCAAACCCAGGGCTGGCATTTGATCGAACCCCGGGTGCTCATGCAAAGTGAGTTTGAGCAGAGCCAGGAAACCGCCGCACTCCTGTTGAGCACGAATCTCAGCCTGGGCCTCCTAGCGCTGTTTGGCGCCGCTGCGCAATGGGTGGTAACGCGCCGCATGGCCTATGCGGGGCTGGCGCTGCTTAGCATCGGCTGGCTGGGCTTGTACCTGAATCTGGAGGGCGTTTTCGTCAACGGCTTGGGGTTGGAGCCCTACGCCTTTGTGACGATAACGAACGTGAGTCTTATGCTTAGCATCTTGGCTTCGCCTTTCTTCGCGGCTGCGGTGTTGTCGGCTTCGACCGAATTTGTGTGTGGCCGGCGCGCCCTGCACTGGTACATCGGGATCGCGCTGGTATTGTTGGCAGCCACACCGTTTGCCTGGCGAGTGGTGGTTTTTGCCTTGGCGATGGCGCTAAACCAACTTTTTTGCGCGTATTTGGTCTGGAAACGCTACCAGACAAAGGGTGCCGAGCCCTTTTTTCCTTGGCACACCCGAGTGGACACGGCCATGGCCGTTTCTCTTGTTTTGGTTAATTTCTTTGCCATATGTATCTATTTTGGTTCGACTTGGCTGCCCAGAATTGCAAACGAAAAGGTCGCTTTTTCCATGACTGCGCATGGGGCACTGTATTTTCTGTTCGGCCTTGCATTTTTGTTACGGCAAGACTATGCGCGGCGCGTGAAAACGGCCAGTGCTATTGCCGCAGCCCGATCGCAACATGAAGCGCACGAGCAGTGGCGCGCCACGCAGCAGCAGTTTTTGGCGATGCTGGTGCATGAAATCCGCACGCCGCTGACGGTGATTCAGTTTGGCAACCATGCCATGGCACGACGCGCGCTGGACCCGGCCCAAAAAACCATTTGGGTGCAGCGCATGGACGGCGCCGTGGCCACGATCCGCCAGATTTTGGAAAACTGCGTCCATGCCGACCGCATGGACGCCGGGGCACAGACCGTGCAGATGGCGGAGTTTGCCATCGCACCGGTACTGCAAAGCGCCTTGGAGGGCCTGCAGGAGCGCGACGCCCTAGGCGCGGAGCGACTGGAGCTGTGCTACGAGACCGAGGCCCTGCGCGACGTGCGCTGCCAAGCCGACTCGGCTTATGTCGCCATTATTTTGGCTAATTTGCTGAGCAACGCGCTGAAATACTCGCCTGCGGGCAGCCCGGTGCGCCTGCTAGTGCATACCCGGCAGCAAAACGACCAGCAGTGGCTGGCGCTGTCTATCCACAATGAAGTGGGTGAGAGCGGTGGCCCCGATCCCGCGCGGTTGTTTGAACGCTACTACCGCGCGCAATCGTCGGGCCGGGTGGCGGGCACCGGGCTGGGTCTGTGGCTGTGCCAAGCGCTTGCGCAGCAAATGCAAACCGAGATTACTTTTGAGCAGTTCGGCCAGCACATCCGGTTTGGCCTGGTACTTTTGCAAGCCCCCTTGGACCGGCCCTGAACCCGTTATACGCCGGCGCAACAGGCCAAAGCCGTGCCAGGGCCCAGCCCTGCGGTGCACACCAAAACCACGATGGGTGCACAGCGGAGAAAACTAAGATCTGGTTTACATTAGCCAAAATGCCAATGTAGAGACGGCGCTAAACCCTTTGCGGGCCCCATGTCGGGTGGCGCCATCTTGGTGTGCAAGCCCATGGACTATTCCCCCGAAGTCATTGTTGTAGAAGATAACCTGAGCGTTTTAGAGGCTCTGGTGGAACATTTGCAGTCGGAGGGATTTCGGGTGCGTGGTGTAGAAACCGGCCACGCGCTGGACGTGGCCTTGGCCGAGCGACCGGCCGACGCACTGGTTATGGACTTGAACCTCCCTTTTGAAGACGGCATTTCCATTACCAAGCGCGTGCGCCAGAAGCTCCCCGGTATCGGGATCTTGATTCTTTCAGCTCGGGTGCATGCGCAGGACCGGCTTGCGAGCTATTCTTCGGGCGCCGATGTGTTCCTGCCCAAGCCGGCTTCGCCCCACGAGCTGACGCTGGCGCTGCGCGCCTTGTGCAGCCGGGTAGCCGGGCCCGACGCGGCCTAGGCCTTGCGCTCGCTAAAATGATGGGCTTACGCCGCAAAGCTGCGGCGCCGCAGCGCCACCACTAACCCTCAACCCCGGAGTCGATTCCATGGCCAATTCCCAGCAAATGGCGAGCGCAATTCGTGCGCTTGCGATGGACGCAGTTCAACTTGCCAACTCCGGACATCCCGGCGCGCCCATGGGCATGGCAGACATGGCAGTCGCTTTGTGGGGCGAGCACCTGCAGCACAGCCCCACCAACCCACATTGGCTCAACCGCGACCGCTTTGTGCTCTCCAACGGCCACGGCTCCATGCTGATTTATGCGCTCTTGCACCTCACGGGCTATCAACTTCCGATGCAAGAGTTGAAAAACTTCCGCCAACTGCACAGCAAAACCGCGGGCCACCCCGAAGTCGGCGTGACCCCCGGCGTGGAAACCACCACCGGCCCGCTGGGCCAGGGCATCAGCAACGCGGTGGGCATGGCGCTGGCCGAGAAGCTGCTGGCCAGTGAGTTCAACCGCGACGGCCACGCCGTGGTGGACCACCACACCTATGTGTTCCTGGGCGACGGCTGCATGATGGAGGGCATCAGCCACGAAGCCAGCGCGCTGGCCGGGGCCTGGAAGCTGAACAAACTAATCGCCCTGTACGACGACAACGGCATCTCGATTGACGGCCAGGTCGCGCCCTGGTTTATCGACAACACCGCGCAGCGCTTTGCGGCCTACGGCTGGAACGTGATTGACGCTGTAGATGGCCACGACGCGGTGGCCGTGTCGGCGGCAATAGCCAGCGCCAAAGCCAGCAGCGACAAACCCACGCTGATTTTGTGCAAAACATCGATCGGCAAAGGCAGCCCCAACCGTGCCAACACCGCCAAGGCCCACGGCGAACCGCTGGGCGCAGAAGAAATCAAACTCACCCGCGAAGCCATTGGCTGGACCTCGCCACCCTTCGTCATCCCCAAAGCGGTCTACGCCGACTGGGACGCCAAAGCCGCTGGCAAAGCGCGCGAAAAGGCCTGGAAGGGCCGATTCGCGGATTACAAAAAAGCGCACCCCGCATTGGCCAAGGAACTGCTGCGTCGCGTAAGCGGCGAGCTGCCCAAGCACTTTGTGCAAACCGCCGTGGACGCGGTGGTCGCCGCCCACACCAAGGCGCAGACCGTGGCCAGTCGCAAAGCCTCACAGCTCGCGCTCGAAGCCTTTACCGCCGCCCTGCCCGAGCTGCTGGGCGGCTCGGCCGATTTGACAGGCTCGAACCTGACCAACACGCCGTCCACCCCCAACCTGCGTGTTGACACGGCAGGTGCGGTAGTGAAAAACGAGGCCGGCCAGGGCGGACGCCACATCAACTATGGCGTGCGCGAGTTCGGCATGGCCGCCATCATGAATGGCGTGGCCCTGCATGGTGGCTTTATTCCCTACGGCGGCACTTTCCTCACTTTTAGCGACTACAGCCGCAACGCCATCCGCATGGCTGCGCTCATGAAGCTGCGCGTGATCCAC
>CAMDKE010000052.1 GCA_945901215.1 Comamonas sp. lk | reverse complement strand
GGCCGGGGTAGCCGCCGGGTTGGTAGACGGCGTGATGGCGCAGACCACGCCCACCGGGCGGGCAATTTCGGTAATGCCGGTGGCGGCGTCCTCATGGATCACACCCACCGACTTGGCGCCCTGCAAGTCGCGCAGCAGGCCAAAAGTTTTGCGGTAGTTCTTGCGCACCTTGTCGGGCACGTTGCCAATGCCGGTGTCGGCCACGGCCAGTTCGGCCAGCGCCTGGTTGCGCGCGGGCGCGATGATGGCCCAGCCGGCGGCGGCCACCAGCTCGTCGACGCGGGCTTGGTCGTAGCCGTTGGCGATGAACTGGGCGGCGTGTGCGCGCGCTACCAGGGCTCGTACCACGGTCTGGGCTTCCAGGTCGGCGGTCTTCGCGGGTGTGGGGGCTGCGCCAACAGTGCTTTGCATCTCAATCGGCCTTGATGTTGGCATCTTTGGCCAGTTTGGCCCACTTAGGCAACTCCGCGGCAATGGTTTTTGCCAGCGCTTCTGGAGTGCCGCCCACGGCCTCGGCGCCTTGTTCGAGCAACTGGGCGCGAATGGCGGGTTCGGCTAATACGGTGTTGAGCGCCTTGTTCAGTTTGTCAATAATGGCTTTGGGCGTTTTGGCCGGTACCAGCATGGCGTACCAGGAATCGACTTCAAAGTCCGCCACCCCTGCTTCTTGCATGGTGGGCACATCAGGGAAAGCGGCGCTGCGCTTGAGCGTGGATACGGCCAGCGCCCGGAGCTTGCCAGACTTCACATGCTGGGCTGCGGCAGGGATGGACACCCACAGGTAGGGCACCTGGCCGCCGATTACATCGGTAATGGCCGGGCCGCCGCCCCGGTAGGGAATATGCAGCATAGGCGCGCCTGTGCGTATCACCATGAGCTCGCCCGCCAAGTGGCCGGGCGAACCGTTGCCCACCGAAGCAAACGACGACTTGTCGGGTGCCGCCTTGGCCTGGGCCACCACATCAGCCACGGTGCGAACGGGAACGGCGGTGTTGGCTACCAAGATTTGCGGCAAAGAGGCCACCAGGCCTACAGGTTCGAAGTCATTGAGAGTGTCGTAGGGCAGTTTGGGGAAGATGGCTGGGTTGATGGTGTGCGAACTCAAGGTGAACAACACGGTGTAGCCGTCGGGCGCAGACTTTGCCACTACGTCGGTGCCCAAGGAGCCACCGGCGCCGCCTTTGTTATCGATTAGCACGTTCTGGCCCAGCGCGGCCTGCAAGCGCATTTGCACAATGCGCGCCACCACGTCGGTGCCGCCACCGGGCGGGTAGGGCACGACAAATTTGATGGGCTTGTCGGGGTAGTTGGCCTGGGCTTGTGCGGCCAGTGGAAGCAGCAGCGCGGCGCCAAGGGCTGCTGCGCCTACTGCTGCGGCGTGTAAGGCGGTGCGGCGGTTGAAATGGGGGTTCATACGGGTCTCCTCTTTCGTGTGGTGCCAGATGTGGCGGCGGGTGGGTCGGTGAAAGTATCGCCAGGCCAGCCCAGGCTGGTGCTGGCTTGGGCGGCGCATTGGAGCAGTGCCACGGCCAAGGCGCTGGCTTGCCCCGCACTGCAACGCATGGCGGGCACGCTCATGCCCACGGCCGCAACGGGCTGGCCGCGTGCATTGAACACAGCAGCGCCCAAACCGCACACGCCCAAGCGCCATTCTTCGGCGTTGCTGGCCCAGCCGCGCGCACGCGCTGCGGCCAAGTCGGTTTGGAGTGTTTGCACCGTGGGCAAGGTATGGGGGGTGTGGGCGGGCAATGTATCGCCGTCCAAGCCCAGCTGGGCACGCAAGGCCGCGTCATCCAGCGCCAGCGCGGCTAGCAAGGCTTTGCCAGAGGCCACGCAATGCGCGCTGGCACGCCCACCGATGCGCGAATACGCGGCCACCGGTAGCGGGCTGTCAAATTTGTCCAGGTAGACGATGTCCGCGCCCTGCAGCACCGCCAGGTGGATCGTCTCGCCCGTGGCCTGGGCCAGATCGGCTAGGCAGGGGTGCAAGCGGTCTTTGAGATCCACCGCCCCGTCCACTAAGCCACCCAATTCAAATAGCTTCAAGCTGGCGAAGTAGCGGCTATCGCTCGGGCTTTGCCGCGCCCAGCCGCACTGCACCAAGGTTTGCAAGGTGCGGTGCGCGTTGCTGCCACCCAGGCCCAAGGCCTGCGCTACTTCGCCCAGGCGCGCGCCGGCTCCCTGGCGTGCTAGCCATTCCAATACCCCCAAGCCTTTTGCCAATGTGCTATCCACAAAAATTTCTATTATTTAGAACGTCTGTTTGTATGTTGGAATAATTATGCCGGTCTGTTGGCGCTTGCGCGCGCGGGTAAACCCGCTGGCAACGGGCTTTCAGCGCCAGAGCGCACCAAACGACTGTTTTTCCTCATGGCATGGCAATTGCATCGAAGGTGCGTAAACAGCCCCGTGGGATCTGTCGTCCGGTTTTCGACAGACGCAGGGATGTTGTGGAACCCACCTTGCCCGGAGAACCCCCATGACCGCCCTGCACCTGCCCGTCACCATCCCCGCTTTCGCCCCTGCGCGCCTGCGCCATCCATTGCTTGCACGGCAGCCTGGTGCGCTTCGTCGCTTGCTGGCGCTGTGCGCCTTGCTGGGTGCGAGTTGGCTGCCAACACAGGCGGCCCTGGCGGCCACCGTGAACCTGTCGACTCTCACCTCCAGCCACAGCTACACGCCCAGCTTGGGCGAGGATCTGGGCCGCATTGTTGCCAAAACCCTGCCTACAAGCCCCTTGAGCCCTGAACTGCTGGGCCAGGCCTTTGTTCGCCTCAACCCCCAAGCCTTTAGCGCCGGGGTAAGACAGCGCACGCTGGCTACCGCTGCGCTCAAGGTGCCCAACCACAACCAGTTGCTGCAAATGGTGCTGGCCCAACACGATTCCAACCGGCCCGCAGCCCTAGCCTTGGCCCCAGTGCCCGCGCCCTTGTCCAAGGCCGCCGTGGCTGCAGCGCCCCGCGCTGTGGAAAAAAGAGAAAACTGGGTGCGCTATGCAGGAACATCCATTACCGCTGCGCTTAACTTCGACGGCAGTGCCGACTACCGCAAGACCTGGGTGCACTACCTGGGTACGGCGGTGCAGCGTGTGCTGGGTGGTAGCACACAGCGCGGTGAAAGCCAACGCTGGGTGCAATACCCCCGGCTGGTAAGTGCAGCCGATGCCGGGGCACCCGCAGCAAGTGATCCGGCAGCAGCCGCTACCGAACCCAGCGTCGACACCCGCAACTGGGTGCGCTACACGGCCGGTCGCAGCTACCCTACACAGCAGTTCGCACAGTTGTTTGACTAGCGGGCACGCAGACCCTGCTGGCGGGGGTGCCGCGCCAAGGGCCGGTTACCAGCAAGCAGCGGGCGTTTTGACGCCAAGCTGGTTGAGCGTCAGATCATCGGCGCACGCCGCGTCTGCGGCTGCTTGGCCTGTGCTGGGGGTCGCCTTGGCGGTGAACGTGGTGGCGTCTAGCACCGGCGTCGTGAATGTAAATGAGTTCGTCAAATCGTTGGTGCAGGCGGCGTTCAGTGCAAAGGTAGCGTAAGTGAAGTTGCTGGTGTACCAGCGCTCGGCCGACTGGGCGATCTCGGTCAGGCACGCGGTGGCCAGTTTGCGCCGGGACTTGGCCACGCTGGCCTCGTAGCTGGGGTAGGCGATGGCGGCCAAAATGCCAACGATGGCTACCACGATCATCATCTCAATCAGGGTAAAACCCCGGCTGCGCGCAAGGCGTTGAGCGGTCATAAATCGGGCCTCCTTTATTTCACAAGTTCACGCCAAGCCACGCGCCCGGACTTGAGTTGGAGTTTTTTGAGCTCGCCGTCACCGTCTGTGGAGCCGACCGAGGTTACCAAGCCTCCATCTCTGTCATCGCTGCCTTGCACCAAAAACTGGTTGCCGATGAAGCCTCCGCCGCCGATGATGCCAATACCGAAGTTGACCGAGCTGATGGCTGCGCCGCCCACTGTTTCGTCAGAAAATTTCCCATCTCGGTTCAGGTCGATATAGCTCTCCACCAAGCCGTCGCCATGGTAGGCATCGAGAAAATTCGCCCAGCCCGTGCCCTTGTTATTGCAATCTTGAAAGTAGGGAATCATGCTGCTGACGGCCAGGGTGGGAATGGCCGAGCGGCGCACCACCGGTGCGCTCACCACTTTTTCCTTGGGCGTGCCGGTGGGGGTCGTGGGCCAATCTAAGACCCATCCTGACCGGTTTTGCATATCCGTTGTTTGGGTCGTGCTTGGCGGTATAGCTCGGGCGTACACGATGCCTCCAGCCCCGTGGTAGCCGGTGTAGGTGCCGGTGCCGGTGGTATTGTTGAAATTACGTTGCACCAAATCGCCGTTGGTATTGCCTCGGGTATTGGGCACCGGGTAAGTGCCGGAATCGATAATGCCGTACAAACTTTGGGGAATGGTGGCGTCTGCGGCATCGGCCACGGTTAAGTCACTTCCAGTGCCGACAAAAACGAAAGTCTTGTTTTTGACGTACTGGTCGGTTCCGTCGTAGCTATAGGCCACCGCAAGGGGGCTGGTGATGGGTTGGTTGTACAAGTCATTGGCATCGCGGGTTTGAAAGACCAGCGTGCCACTCTTTGGAGTTGGCGTCGCTGGCCGCGAAGTACCCTGCAAATCCGTAAGATCAAATTTCCAGACCTGCCCCAGATAATCCCCGGCATAGGCATATTCCACCCGCCCGTTCGTTGCGTTGCGCGTTACCGCCGGGGTGGCGAGTCCATTCGCGCTGGTTTGCGTTGCCGGGACATTTCCTGCTAGTTTGGCCAGCACTACGCCATCGCTGAGCCTGACCACGTACAGCACGGGCAGTTGGTTGGTGCTGTTGTAGCCGTTGCCAAAAATAAGCACGTCCGTGCCATCCGTTTTGAGTTTTTCGATCAGGCCCAAACCCAGCACATAGCCCATGTCTGCGTCACCAGTTGCGCCAAATTCCCAAGGCGTCGCGCCAGTTTTGATGCCATTGGCATCCACTGCCAAGCCATACACCCCTTTGGCTGCGCGCCCCATAAAGCCTGCCAGGTAAGTCACACCACCGGTTCTATTTTTCTTGGATATTGCGATATTGCCGTCAAGGTAATAACGCCGCGCGTTGTTGGGGTCGGCCAGGTTGGCGATATAGCTGGTAACCGCATTGGGCATATAGGCAAATACTTCTGCTCCATTGGCGGCATTAAACCCGTGCAGCATGCCGTCATTGGCCGCCACATACACGGTCTTGGTATCGTCAGAATACACGGGTGCCGAATTAACGATGGAGCCTAAAATACTACCACCACCTAGACCGGTTTGGCGGTTGCGAAATGTGCCGCCATTTTGAAGCTCTTGGGTGCGTACGCCACGTACATAATTCAGTTCATTTGCACTTAAAAAGGCAGCAACGTTGCCTGTGGCTAATGCAGTAAGTGTCCCAGTATTATTGACAATATTATTGAAATACATATTTCTATCAGCAGGGACGGGCATGGTGTCGCTGGCCTTCCAGTTTTGGGTAAATTGAATCCCCGTAACACCGATGTTGGGATTAATTGTGCGGGCAATTAAATCCCCACTAAAGTATTTGGCGTTGAACTCCGCAGTAAATACCTGGGTATTGGTTTGCAATTGTTGGGTGCTGGCACTCACACCCGAGGCTTGGTTGGCGCGTTGCAAAATAGCGTTGAACGCATTGGCAAACGCCTGCTTCAAGCTCGCCGGGCTGGTTACCTTGGCGTAATTGGTGGGGTCTGCGGTGGTCGGGCCGGTCGGTGGGGATCCATCAGGATAGCCGCCCCATTTAGCGGCGTACCACAGGGGGTCCTTTAAAAAGATATTGCTGGAGGCGGTTGCGCTGGGCGCAAATGTGCGTGTGCTGCTGGTGCCCGTGCCACTGGGGATCGTGGCGCATGCCGCAGGCGGGTTGGTCACGTTGCAAGAGCCTGGGCCGTACTGCTGACCTGGGGGCACGTTTAGGGGATATGCGTAGTTGTAGGCTTGGTCTTGCACCACCAGATAAGGCCCATCTCGTGTGCTGCCATCCACGACGTAGCCAATGTTTTGAACCGCGCCACCAGCTTGGTACTCTGGTGTAACGGTGACTATGAGTTCGCCGTTTTTTGCCTCCACTTCGTACTGCACCAATGCATCCATGTCATGGTCGGACCCCCAGGACGCATCTTCGTAATTAACATGAAACTTGATGTAAAAAGTGCCACCCACATTTTTTGGGTCACGTAGCTCTTCAATATATATGCCAACATACTGATTAATTGCGGCAAATGGTTTTAGGTTAACGTCTGCAATGGTGCGGGCGAATGGTATGACAGAAATATTTTGTCCAGTACTACCAAAAGGCACCATAATTTTGGGTACCGGGCTGTTAAGCATGAGGGCGAAGGTATCCACCGAAGGTACGGGGCGTCCATCAAACTCAAGTAAATTTCCCATTTTTCCAAAATGGGCTACGGCAGCGGCGTAATAACTGCCTTGCTTGTTGGTGTCGTCTGGCATTAAGCCGCGAATAGAACCCAGGTTTGCGATGGTTTTTGCCGTGGGGGAACCGTCGGCGTTGGTTAATGTTTCGCCAATAAATACGTTCTTGCTCGCCAAACCTTCGGCTGTGCCAATCGCGTCGGTTAAGTCTTTGGCGTCGATGGCGGTGTTATTGAGGTCTTTTAAGGGGTTTGTCAAGTTTCCGAAGGCGCTGCCTGGCAGTTGGTCTGAATCAAACGAGGGGTTCACACTGGCAATCACATACTGGTTGGGCTTGGCGCACCAGTTGGAAGCGGTGTAGGGCGTGCCCCAAGTCGGTGCTTGCAATCCCACCGCAGCGTCCTCCGGTCGCGCGGTAGATGTGTAGGCTGACGTTGCAGCGCCGGCGTTGGAAAGGTAGCGCAGCCCTTCGTACATCATCTCCGCGATAGGGCTGCCCCAGTCGCCATAAGTTCCCTCTGACATTAGTTTATCTACTTCATTCCATTTGTTTTTATATATGAAGTTGTCGTTGTAATAATCGGCCCCTTGTAATACCCGGTTACTGTTATTGAAATTGCGGATTCGAATTTTGTCGATCTGGTCAATAATCGAAGGGCTTGGTCGCGCGAAAATGCCGGTAGCAAGACTTATTTCATTGCTGAAAGCTTGTATATTCTTTCGCAACTGTCCACCAGACATATTCTTGTCATAGCTTCCGGTGAGCAGGCCAAAATCAATACTTCCGTTGTCACCAAAGTCTTGCAATACGCCCACCGGTTTATAGGTGCTGCCATAGGTTTTGCAACCGGCCACATAGCCGGTTTTGCAGACTTCCACGCGCACGTGGTAGTCCGTTAGCGTGCCCGACCCATAGCTTGTTTTGGCGCCAAAATAGCTCGTCGGGTTCGCGATAGCGTCCAACACTGGTCGCTCGGATGAAGCCCATTGCCACACGCGGTTGGGGCTGTTCAAAACAATGCGCAACAAAGGGGGCTTGTTGCTGCAATCGTCCAGCGTGGCGCAGCTCAGGCCCACGTCGGGATAGCCGCCATTGAACGTGCCGTCTTGCACGGTGCTGGTCAGGTTGCCCAAAAAGTGTTGTGTGTTAGCGGTCGGTTGCGCAAGCGGCGCATACCGGCTGATATCGTAGCCATCGATGGCTGTGCTGGTGTATTCCTTGGCCCAGGCGTGCCCGTCTTGCGGGATGTAGGCGCGGCGCAATATGGTTTGGCCCGTGGTTGCGCCCGCCGTCGCGGTATCAACTTCGCGGTAGCCGCCGTACAGCGCCACACGCAGCGCGTCGATGCGGCTGGTGGTGACGTAATTCAGGAAGTTGCCACTCCAGGTCAGGCTGGTGCCCGTGGTCACGCAGGGGCCAGGAACAGTTTTTCCACTGGCGTCCGTGGCGGTATGTGGCCCAGACGCAGGGCTGTAAAGGCCTTTGCCGCCGGTTACGGCGTAGCTATAGCAATAGTAAGAATTGAACAGGCCCAGGTATTCAAAGCTGGGCTTGAAGCGGTAGTCCAGCACGCCGTCACCATCGATGTCGCTGAAATCGTTGTACGCAGCATAGGCCAGGGTGTGGTCGCGCGACAGGGTCAGCAGCACTTTGGGCGCCATGCCCACAGCCGAGTACACAGGCGTGGAGTTTTCCGGTGACAGGCCCAATACCCCCTGGGCCCAACTGACACCCGCCCCCAAGGTGAACGAAAAAACCAGGGTCAGTGCGGCACCTGAGCGCGCAAAGGCATCGGACATTGTCATATGGATCACCTCGAATCAGCTATTTCGGTTGGGTTAAGTAGTAGCTCTGCAACGCAACGGCGGCGCGGCGCCCCAAGAGGGCGGGGACGGTGCGCGAGGTGACGCGGTACTGCGAGCATTCGTGGATGGCGTTGGGGTCGGGCGGGTTGCAAGAAAAGTCATCCCCCATAAATTCGACGATGTATTGCACTTCTGAGGTGGAAAACAAGCCGCCACTGGCTTGATCACTTTTCCAGCCTGCGAAATTGGGGTCTTCCCAGCGCGGCAGGCACTGCGGTGTCGGCTGGGAGCACAAGCCGTCGGCGCAAGGCGAGGGGTCCGATTGGTTTGCATTGCAGGCGGCTGCGGTGAAGCTGCCGTTGGACTTGCCATTGACCGGGCTCGCGGGGAAGTTGTTGTTGACGGCGGTGGCGTCAAAGGCCTGGTCGCGGGCCAGGTTTTCTGCCGTGCGCAGCTCTTGTTCGTTGGACTGCAGGGCCATGCTGCGGTCATAACTGCTCGCAACCATGCTTTCCTGCGACAGCATGGTGCGCACCGCGCCGATGCCGATCAGCGTGATCAGCAGCAGCATGACCAGCACCACCGGAAGCGCCATGGCCTGCTGGCGCTTGCGTGGGGACGTGTCTGGGCGATTCATGGCGCACGCCTGCGCAGGGTGACGGTAAACGGAACGGTCTCGCTGAGCTGCTGCGCTCCATTGGCCGTGGTGGACACATTGTCTTGTGACACGACTGTCAGCACCACCCGCACTGCCAGCACGTGCTTCCATCCGTCGGGGAAGGCATTGACGCCGGCCGCGGAAAGATAGGTGGTTGGGTTATCGGTAGTCAGGTAGCTCAGGGTCAGTCCGGTGACGTTGTCAATGACATCTTCGTTTGTAGCGACACCACCTTGGTGGTCGATCACAGCCCGGCGCAGTGCATTGCCCGGTTTGTTATTGGACCTTGGGCCCACAAACCAGAGGTGGGCGCTCAGGGGAGCCACAAAGCCCCCTGCTCGCAAGTCGTCGGTGATGTTTGCATTGGCCGTGGCGTAACTGGCCGTGCTGGCCGAACTGGGGAGAAAGCTATACACCCGGGCGCCGTCGCATGCCACTGCCACACCGCCCAAATTGAGAGTTTGGCTCGGCGCAGCGGGGCCCAGCACAAAGGTGCCAGCCGCCGCGTCGTGGGACACGATGGGGAAAGGTTTGTCACCCGTGGCGCTCCAAATGAGCACTGAGTCAGAGCCCGCAAGGAATGCCGGGGGGGCGGGAAGGCCACCCGTGCCCAGCACATTACCCACCAGTCCGCGGTCCCATTGGCCCCACGTTCCCACGTTGCCGTGGTAAACCGGGCTGAGGTTGCCACCACAGGCGATGCCACCGGCTTCACGCAACTCGCGGCTGAGGATTTCGGCGGCAAAACGCACGTTTTCCTGCACGCGGCCAGCGCCTTCGACCAGGGCGTAAGAGTTGCGGTGGCCCACATACACGCTCAGCGTGGCGGCGACCACCAGCAGGCCCAGCACGATGGACACCATCAGCTCTAGCAGGGTCAGGCCTTTTTGTCCGGACGGACCGTTCACGGTGACGCGCTGCTTGCTCACAACTCAGAGACCAGGTTCAGCTTTTCATTTTCGATTCCGCCGGCACGTCGGTCGTCCCATTGCAGGGTTGTGTTGCATTGCGCGCGCAGCAGCAGGATGTTGGTCGTGGTGCAGGTCACGGTAAGCGTTGGGTTGGCCGGGGTGGTGATCCACCGTGGCAGATTGGCGAACCAAAAAGTCAGGTCCTGCGCCGCCAACGATGCGCCTCCGGGCGCAGCCTGCACCTCAGTCACGTTGTAGAGTCCTGACACGGCCTCGGCCCGGTTGGCGCGCATGGACTCCATCAGCGAGTTGAGCAGCATCAAGGCTTCGGTGCGCTGCATGCTGCTGTACGTGTACTTGAGCACGCGCCCCTGCAGCAAGGACAAACCCACCAAGCCAAAGGACAAAATCAGCACCGCAATCAGCACTTCAATCAGCCCCACGCCCCGCTGGCGCCCGGCGGTGCGCGTGTGCAGCGAAGGCTGTGGCGTTTTCGCCATGGCAAGTTCTCCCTGGTGTTTTTCGTAAAACAGTTATCTATTTAAAAATCGCTACCGTCTTGTATAGTACACCGCACACCGGCGATCTCACCACCACCTTGCGGGAAATAGATGAAGTTTTATGGGCCCTTGCGGCGCTCTCCACAGCCCTTGCGCCGCTTGCGCGGATTCACTTTGGTGGAGCTCATGGTGGTCGTGGCCATTGCAGCCATCCTGGCCTTGATGGCCGCGCCCTCCTTTACCGAAACCATCAATCGGACGCGAAGAAAAACCTATTCCAACCAGTTGTTTGAAGATCTGGCGGTTGCTCGCAACGAGGCCATCAAACGCGGCGTTCCGGTGACGGTGTGTCCGTCCACTGATGGCGAAAGTTGCGCTGACAACGACAGCTGGGTTACTGGATGGATCGTGTTCGTTGATGTGGCTACCACCGGTGAGCGCGATGCGTCAACCGAAGCATTGCTCAAGTTTCACGAGCCCCTGGCAAGCGGGTGGACCGCCACCAAAAACGGTGCCAATTACGTTACCTATGGGCCGCTGGGCATACCGCTGGGTGTGAGTAACTTCACACTGGCTATTTGTCCGACGTCGGCGGCCTGCACTGACGAGACTGATGCCAACCAGACCAACCTGGTGATGAACACTTTGGGCCGTGTCCGTATCGACAGCTACAACTAGGGCGCAGCGCCCTTGCCTTCCCGCTACAACACCCCCACCACCTGCGCCAGCACCCGTCGCGTGGTTTGCTCAGCCAGATCCAGCACCGTGCTGCGCTGATAAAAAGCGCTCAGGTCCAGGCCCACGCCAATGCCGCAAAGTTCAATCTGGCCTTGGGCTTCGATTTGCGCGGCGGTGGCTTGCAGGTCGCGGTCCAGGTAGTGCGGGTCGTTGGCCAGCACGGTGGCGCCGTCCATGGGGCTGCCGTCGCT
>CAMDKE010000051.1 GCA_945901215.1 Comamonas sp. lk | reverse complement strand
CTGCTGGTAGCGCACCTGGTCCGACCCTGCGCCGCCGTCGATGCTGTCGTTACCCGCGCCCCCGTCAAAAGTGTCCCCGCCACTGCCGCCGAGAAGTGTGTCCTTGCCTGGGCCGCCATACACCTGGTCTATGGAAATCAGCGTGTCCGTGCCGCCCATGCCGTCGCTGGTCTGGCCGCTTGCCAAGTTGACGTTGACGGCTTGTGCGCTGGTGTTTCTGCTGTAGTCCGCCCGGTCCGAACTCGCGTAGTCGCCATCGCTGGAGCTGTTGCTGCCGTCCAGCGTGTCGTTGCCCGCGTTGCCCCGGAATATTTCAAAAAAATTGCCTGAAGGGTCGCGGCTCAAGCTGCCTCCCGTCAAAGAATCATCGCCTGCGCCACCGACCAAAAAGTCGATGTTGACCAGCTTGTCAGTGCCGTCTAAGCCGTCCGATGCCACGCCTGTGCGCAAGTTGGCGTTCACTGCCTGGCCGGATGTGTTGTTGGAGTAGTCCGCCGCAGCAGCAAAATCAGCCCCTGCACCCCCAGTGAGCGTGTCGTTACCCCCATTGCCGCGCAACCACTCGGTCACACGGTTGCCGGTGGCGTCCGTCATGTCGGCTTGCTCGCCGCCGGTCAACGAGTCCGCCCCGCTGGTACCCGCCACTTTTTCAATGCTGGTGAGGGCGACACTGCCAAGGTTGCTGGTGGCCGTGTGGTCGGCCAGGTTGACATTTAAGGACACGGACGAAAGTTTTGAAAAACTGATCCAGTCCGCACCACTTCCGCCGTTGACCGTGTCGCTGCCAAACGTGGTGTTGCCCACGTCTATCCAATCATCGCCGCCGAGTCCGTTGATCGTGTCGTTTCCGGCAGTGCCATTCAGGGTGTCATTGCCGCTCGTCCCGTTGATTGTTTGCCCGGCCAGCAAACTGTCTTGCAAGTTCAAGCGCAAAGCCTGCGCCTGCAATTGGCCCACCGTGGTTTCTAGCATCCAGTCACCCGTCTTGCCGCCGGTCAGGTTGGTGGACGCTGCCACATCCAGGCCGCTGATTTTGGCCAGTTGCGTGACAAAGGCCTTGCCTTGCGCGCCTTGGGCTACGTCGCAGCCATAGACCAGCAGGTCGGCGCCGGGGGCCAGCAGGCTGTGAATTTTGGCTAGGGTTTGGGCCTCGGCGGCCAGGTTGGTGCTGTCCAGGCTGAGGGAGCCCACCTCCAGTTTGCCCGCGCCGCCGTGGCTGAGCAGGTGGATGGCGCCAAAGGCTTCGCCATCATTTCCGCTGGAGTGGCTAGCCAGATAGTCGGCAATTTGGCCCAGACCATCTCGGTTGGCATCGAGTTCCAAAACTGCAAAGCCGCTTGCAATCTGGTCAATCACGAACTGGTGGTTGCGCAAGCGCGAGTCGATGGCGATGAGCTGAGAAACCATGGTTTACCTCTTCAAGTTCATGTTTTTGATGTTTTAAACCAAAAAATGGCAGTAAATCACAAATACGATAAATTCGTTTGATGCCAATGGGATGACCTTTCATGAGGGTGATCCGGCCCATCGCCGGATAGAAAACTATCCCCCGCGGGCCAATATGCAATCAGCCTGAACAACGCTGCTTGAAGTACTGCCGGATGGTCTGCATGGCTGGGCTAAAAACGGTGTCGGCGCGCCAAGCCAACCCCACGTTCATGCTCGGAACGCTCTCGGCCGTCTGGATTGTCTCAATTCTCTTGCCTTCGAGCGACCAGGGGCGGTACACCATATCGGACAAGATGGCCACACCCAGATCGTTGGCCACCAGGCTGCGCACGGCCTCGATTGATTTTGTGTTTAGGCTGACAGATGGCTCAAAGCCATGTTGGTGCCAGTAACGCAGCGCCGAGTCAGCTGCCTCGTCGACCGTGAGCATGATGAAGGGCTCCTTGGCAATGTCGGCAAAGGAAACCTCGCTTTTCTTGGCAAAACGGTGCTGCGTTGAAACCCACAGGCGACGCCGAGAACCAAATAGCGTCTCGGTCTGAATCTCTGGGCTGCGAATATTGGACGTCAGAACCACCGCCATGTCGTAGTGCTGGGCCAACAGGCCGGACTCAATCGTTTCCCGTTCGAGCTCCAGCATGCGAATGCGGATCGCCGGGTACAGAAGCGATAAGCGTTGCAAATGGTCTGGCAGGAAGTAACCCATGACCGTATAGGTGGCGGCCAGCGTAACTTCGCCATTGACCGGGGCAATCTGTTGGGGCAGGTTTCTCGCGTCTTCCACGGCAGCCAGGATTGCATAGGCCCGGGTTAGGAAAAGTCGGCCCGTGTCGGTCAACTCCATGCCGTGAGACTGACGCGAGAAAAGCTTGTAGCCCAGGCCCTCTTCCAGGTCACGGATGGAAATGGTGATTGCTGACTGCGACACCGAAAGCTCAACCGCCGCACGCGAGATTTGTCCTAGCTCGGCGGTAGCAGCGAAGTACTTTATTTGGCGTAATGAAAAACGCATGCGGCTTAAACCAAAATTTCCCAGTTGAACCGACCCGAAACGCCGGTTATGCGATCGAGTTGGTATTTAAAAAATCAATACTAGCACCTTAAAAAATAAAATTATCTTTTTTTCGTGAACCCTCTTACCTTTCGGGGCTCATACACTGGCGCGGCTGGAGCAAGCGTCAGCGCAAACTGGACGATCAAACACAAAGGGGTGATGCGATGAAAAACGTAATAGACCTGAACTCGGACATGGGGGAGGGCTTTGGGGCGTGGAGCATGGGCGAGGGCATAGACGAGGCCATCATGGGCCTGATCAGTTCGGCCAACATCGCCACAGGTTTCCATGCTGGCGATCCCAATATCATGCACCGGACGGTGGCGTCGGCGGCCCAACACGCAGTGGGCATTGGCGCGCACCCTGGTTTTCGTGATCTGGTCGGCTTCGGTCGCCGCGACATTAAGGCCCCAGGCAGCGAACTGCTTAACGACATCGTTTACCAGACCGGCGCCTTGCGGGAATTCGCGCGTTGGCAGGGTCTGCCCCTGCAACATGTGAAGCTGCACGGTGCGCTCTACATGCGAGCGGCAATCGACGAAGAGTTTTCAATTGCCCTGGTCAAGGCGCTGCAGACGATAGACCCCTCGATGTACCTCTACTGCATGGACACGTCGATAACCTACAAAGTCGCAAAGGAACTCGGGCAACCGGTGGTGCGTGAGTTCTTTGGCGATCGCAACTATGACAAGACAGGCTCCATCGTGTTTACGCGAAAAGTCGGCAAACTTGACCCGGCCAGCGTCGCTGCCCGCGTTCTTCGCGCCTGCAAGGAAGGCGTGGTCAGAACAGTGGACGACGAAGACATCCCCATTGAATTCGATTCAGTTTGTATCCACAGCGACTCCCCTGGTGCGGTCGCGTTGATTGAAGCCACCCGGGCCGCCTTGACCAGCAACGGCATACAAATTGCACCCGTTTCAGCAGTAGTGCCCCATTAACCGTTTGGCGGCACAAAGCCTCACCCCGCTACCTGGTTGAACCGGATATCAAAATTAAGGAACTCACCCCATGGCAGAAATTGTTTCCCCTCTACCCGGCACCTTTTACATGCGGCCCGCGCCCGACGCGCCAAACTACAAGCAGGTCGGCGACAGCGTGGCAATCGATGATGTGATTGGCCTGGTGGAAGTGATGAAGATGTTCAACGAAGTCCGGTCCGAAGTTAGCGGCAAGGTCCTGCGCTATGCGGTGGAGAACGAAGACCCGGTCGAAGCAGGGCAGGTCTTGCTGGTCATTGCATAGCAATCTGCACATTCGCACGCCGCAATGGCTATTCAAGGCGTCGATCGATGACACAAATACATAAATTACTGATCGCCAACCGCGGCGAAATTGCGGTTCGTATTGCACGGGCGGCGCAGGAGCTCGGCTTGCCTACGGTGGCCGTGGTAAGCGACGCCGATGCCAGCAGTCTGGTGGCGCAGATGGCCGATGAGGTGGTCAACATCGGACCGCCCCATCCCGCAAAAAGTTACCTCAACGCCGACGCCATTTTGCGTGCCGCAAGTGAAACAGGCGCAACCATGGTGCACCCGGGCTACGGTTTTCTTTCGGAAAACGCGGCCTTTGCGCGCAGTGTGGTGCAAGCCGGTCTGATCTTCGTCGGGCCCAGTGCCGAAACCATTGAATGCATGGGCAACAAGTCGGTGGCCCGCGAGACCGCACGGCGCGCCGGCGTGCCCACGGTACCCGGCAGCAGCGGCACCGTCGGCGACCTGGAGACGGCAGTTGCCGTGGCAGCGCTGGTGAGTTACCCCATCATGATCAAGGCCTCTGCTGGTGGCGGTGGTCGCGGCATCCGCGTTGCAAAGGACGAAGCTGAACTGCGCCAGTCCATGCCGCTTGCACAAGCCGAAGCGCGCGCGGCATTTGGCGACGATGCGGTTTATCTAGAGCGCTTCATCGCCACCGCCCGGCATATTGAAGTTCAGGTTCTGGGCGATGGCAAGAACGTTATCCACTGCTATGAGCGCGAATGTTCGCTTCAAAGAAGGCGGCAAAAAATTCTGGAGGAGGCGCCGTCGCCAACGCTGTCGCAACACACGCGGGAGGCACTGTGCGAATCTGCGGTGCGCCTGGCTGCGTCAGTGGGCTACTGCGGCGCCGGGACGCTGGAATTCCTCTACGACGATGAAAGCGGCGAGTTTTTCTTTATTGAAATGAACACCCGTATCCAGGTTGAACACCCGGTCAGCGAACTGGTGACCGGGGTGGACCTGGTGCGCGAAATGCTCCGCATTGCCTTGGGCGAACCTTTGCGCTTCCGGCAGGACCAGATTGTTCTGAAGGGGGCGGCGATTGAATGCCGCCTTAACGCGGAAGACCCGGAGCGCAATTTCATGCCGCAGCCGGGCAAACTGATTGCGCTGCGCTGGCCTGGCGGGCCTGGCGTGCGGGTCGACAGCCATGTTTACGCCGGCTACACCATCCCCCCGTTTTACGACTCCTTGCTGGCCAAGTTGATCGTCTGGGACGAAGACCGTGCCAGTGCGATCCGTCGCATGCAGCGCGCCTTGGCTGAGACGCGCATCGAAGGCGTGCACAGCACAGTGGCTCTGCATCAAGAGTTGCTGGCCGATCCATCGGTCCAGAGCGGCCAGTTCCACACCGGTTACCTTGAGCAGTGGATGGCACAGCGCGCAGCGGCCAAAAGCCAGGCCTGACTACCTGACCGCCCGACCACGCTGCACAATAAACACGTTCCATCCTCTTCAAAGGTAACCCTATGTCCCTTCCCCCAGCACGGTATTCGTTCGGCGGCGACGAGCACATCTTTGTGGAACTCAACACGGAAATGTCACTTGAAGCGTTCTTTAAGGGCATGTCGATCACGAATGCGATTTCGCAGCGGCAGATCGTTGGTGTGACCGAAATTTGCCCGGCCAATGCAGCGTATCAGGTGCGTTTTGATCCCGACCTGGTCGCGCCCGACACACTGCTGGCTCTGCTGAAATCGATTGAGTCCGAGCTCGGTGATAGCGCGCTGGAACTCAATACCCGCATTATTGAAATTCCGATCTTCTACAACGACCCCTGGACCAACGAGACCTTGATGCGTTTTCGTGAACGCCATCAAGAACCCACCTCCACCGATCTCGAGTACGGCGCGCGTATCAATGGCTATGCCAGTGTTGAGGCCTTCGTCGCCGCGCATGCAGCGGCGCCCTGGTTTGTGTCGATGGTGGGTTTTGTGGCCGGCCTGCCCTTTATGTTTCAGATGGTCGAGCGGGAAAAGCAGATTCAGGTCCCCAAGTACCTGCGACCCCGCACCGACACGCCCAAGCTGACGATCGGTCATGGCGGCTGCTTTGGATCTATCTACTCCGTGCGCGGGGCAGGCGGATATCAGATGCTCGGCATCACGCCAGCTCCGATTTTTGATCCGGAGCAGAGTCTGCCCTACCTCAAGGATTTCATGGTGTTCTTCCGCCCCGGTGACATCATCAAGTTCAAAGCGATCAACCGCGCGCAGTACGACGCGGCCTTGGCGCAAGTGCAGGACGGCACGTTCGACCTGCGCATCCGGCCTGTTAAGTTTGCGCTGCAAGAGTTTCTGAAGAACCCGACCACCTACAACCACCAACTGACGGAGACTTTGTATGGCAATTAAGGTATTGCATGCCGGACTTGCTACCACCGTACAGGACGCTGGGCGCACGGGCTATTACCACCTGGGCATTCCCCTGTCTGGGGCACTTGATCAGTATTCGTTCCGTGCTGCCAATTTGCTGCTGGGCAACCCCGAAGATGCGGCAGTGCTTGAGATGACGATGCTTGGGCCCAAGCTTGAATTCACGCAAGACGCGCTGATTGCGCTGACTGGCGCCAACCTGCCTGCCAAGCTCGATGGTGTTGCGATCCCCAATTACGAAGTCGTCGCTGCCAAGGCTGGCAGTGTGCTGAGTTTCGACTATCTCAAGGACGGCGTTCGTGGCTACCTTGCTGTAGCCGGTGGCATTGATGTGCCGGTGGTGCTGGGCAGTCGGTCGACCTACATCCTGGGTGCCATGGGTGGTTTTTGCGGCAGAAAACTTCAGGTCGGTGACGTGCTACCGGTTGGTGCCCTTACCGGGTCGTCGCACTTGGGCAGAAAGTTGCCGGATCAGCTCAAGTCAGTGTTCCCCAAGGACGTGCAAGTCCGCATGCTGCCGGGCCTGTACTTTCACTGGCTGACGGAAGCGTCGGGCAAATTGTTCTTCGAAGATACCTGGCGCGTGGGTGCCGAAGCCGACCGCATCGCCTACCGATTCAAGGGTGGTCGCCCACTGGAATTCGCGCCGCGCGAACGCCCTTTCGGCGCGGGCTCTGATCCATCGAACATTGTGGATGCCGGCTATCCGATCGGTTCGATACAGGTGCCCGGCGGGCTGGAGCCCATCTTGCTGCACCGTGACGCCATTTCGGGCGGCGGCTACGCCATGATCGGCACGGTCATCAGCGCCGATATGGATCTGGTTGCCCAGTTGCAGCCGAATTTTCGTGCGCAGTTTGTCGCGGTTGACATGGCGCAGGCCTTGGCGGCACGTGCGAAGTACAAACAACGCGTCAGCGAGTTGCGAAAGGCCTTGACGAGCTGAGACTCCGCCTCATGGACACCGGCGTTTGTTTTGTTTTTGAGTGACTAGCCACCCCTCAGCCAGGGTCAGATAACACCGCGCCACTTTGCGCCAAAAAGAGCGCGAATTGCGTTGCCGGTCGATAAGATTCAGGCATGCCGCTTGAACCCGCCGTACCCGTATCCCGCAGTCCCAGCGCCTGGTTGATGGGAATCGTTGGGGTGGGCGGCAGTGCCTTGCAACTCCAGCAGGCTGCTTTGTGGCCTTTGAACTGGTATGGGCTGGCACTGCTGGCTGCCTTGGCGGTAGCGGCATTTGCCAGTCGGTGGGGACACAGCCGCGGCCCTAGACAAAAGGTCCGGGTCGCATTGCGGTGGCTGCTGGCGCTGGGTGCCTGCGCCTTGGCGGCTTTTGCGCTGGTGGGGCTGCGCGCCTGCTGGTTTGACAGCCAGCGTTTGGAGGGTGCACTGGAAGGCCGCGATGTGCAAGTCGTTGGCGTGGTTCGCGACATGACACAAAGCAACCCCTTGGGCCTGCGTTTTCGCCTTCAGGTGGAGTCCGCCCGTTTGAACGGCACCCCTGTTGCATTTCCTGCGCGCGTCGATGTGGGTTGGTATACCGGCTTGTCGCCCCAGGGCGCCGCTGGGGACCCCGCGCAATGGGAGTTGCAGCGCCAACCCCAAGCGCTGTCGCCGGGCGAGCGCTGGCAGTTCACGCTGCGGGTCAAGGCACCCCATGGCAGCATGAACCCCCACGGTTTTGACTATGAATTGTGGCTATGGGAACAGGGCGTGCAGGCTACCGCCTATGTGCGTGCCGGACCCCAGGATGCAGCTCCGCAAATGCTGGAGGCCACACTGCAGTATCCCGTGGCCCGGTGGCGCCAGGCCTTGCGGGAGCGCATCATGCAACGGGTGCAAGAGCCCCAGGCCGCTGGATTGATCGCCGCGCTGGTGGTGGGCGACCAATCGGCCATAGACCGCGCCGGTTGGGATTTGTTTCGTGCCACCGGAGTGGCCCACCTCGTCAGCATCTCGGGCCTGCACATCACCATGTTTGCATGGGGTGCTACAGCACTGGTGGCGTGGTTTTGGCGTCGCTCAGAACGCCTGTGTCTGACCATTCCAGCTCCTACGGCAGCCTTGCTTGCGGGCGCATTGCTGGCTGTGGCGTATTCAGTTTTTTCCGGTTGGGGCCTACCCGCGCAGCGCACCTGCGTCATGTTGGTCACGGTGGCGGGTTTGCGTGTGCTGGGATTGCGCTGGCCCTGGCCCCAGGTCTTGACGCTGGCCCTGGTGCTGGTCGTGGCCAGCGACCCTTGGGCGCTTTTGCAGCCTGGGTTTTGGCTCAGTTTTGTCGCTGTAGGAGTCTTGTTTGCTAGCGGAAGCGGGCGCTCCATGGAATTGCACGGTGTCACAACCGACGAATTAACCGGGACGAAACCACGGTTGCACCGCGGACTGTTGCACGGCCTGGCGGCGCTACGGACCCTGGTGCGTGAGCAATGGACAATCACGCTG
Organism: Comamonas sp. lk; assembly: GCA_945901215.1. Taxonomy (GTDB): domain Bacteria; phylum Pseudomonadota; class Gammaproteobacteria; order Burkholderiales; family Burkholderiaceae_C; genus Allorhodoferax. Next base: position 2,644 of record CAMDKE010000051.1, on the reverse strand, counting down.
GCGCTGGCGCCGCTCACAGTATTGTTGTTTGGCCAGGTGTCTGTGGTCGGGCTGCTAGCCAATCTGTTGGCCGTGCCCTGGGTTACCTTGGTACTGACGCCCCTGGCGATGTTGGGCACTGTGGCGCCTGTTGTGTGGCTGGGCGCGGTGGCTGCTGCACAGGCATTGCTGGCGGTGTTGCAGGCCATGGCCGCTTGGCCCGGTGCGGTCTGGGTGCTCGCGGTGCCCCCGCTGGGTTTGGCGATGGTGGCTGCGCTGGGCGGCATGGTGCTGGTGCTGCCGTTGCCTTGGAGCTTGCGGCTCTTGGGTGCGCCCTTGGTGCTTGCGATGCTGGTGTGGCGACCGGCAACACCAGCCGTGGGGGAGTTTGAGCTTTTGGGCGTCGATATAGGTCAGGGCAATGCCGTATTGGTTCGCACCGCATCGCACGCCCTTTTGTACGACGCCGGTCCGCGCTACAGCCTAGAAAGTGATGCGGGCCACCGGGTGCTAGTGCCCTTGTTGCAAGCCCTTCGAATACCGCTTAGCCGTCTGGTTCTGAGCCACAGCGATAGCGACCATGTGGGTGGAGCCGCCGCGGTGATGGCCATGCAACCGCAGGCCGACGTGTGGACCTCTGCGCCAGCTACCCACCCTTTGCTGGCGCGAGCGCGTGTTCAGCGGTGCCAGGAGGGGCAGTCCTGGGTGTGGGACGGCGTCTTGTTCGAGGTGCTGCACCCCCGCGAAAGTGACTACGGGGCGGTGCCGCCGCCCAAGCCCAATGCGCTGTCCTGCGTGTTGCGCATCGTCGCTAGTGCCAAGAAGCAGTCTGCGCACGATCTGCATGCACCCAACGATCCGGCCAGCGCGCTTTTGGTGGGCGATATCGAGCGCGCCCAGGAGCTTGCTCTCGTGGCGCGGGCCGACTCAAACGGGCCAGGTGACTATCCCGGTCTGCGCTCAACGGTGCTGCTGGTGCCCCACCATGGCAGTAAAACGTCAAGCAGCGCGCAGTTTCTAAGCGCCGTGCGCCCCTCGGTCGCATTGGTCCAGTCCGGCTACCGGAACCGCTACGGACACCCTGCCGCCCAGGTAATGGCCCGTTACGGCGCCTTGGCGCAGGGCTATGGACCGAAAGAATCATTGCAAATCGTCGATACGCCCCATTGTGGTGCGTTTATGTGGCAATCTTGGTTGCCCCAGAATGGCGCGTGCGCCCGTGAAAGCCTGCGACGGTATTGGCACCACCGCGTGCCTTGATATGGCTGGCACGGCACGGGGCTGTCGTGGTCTGAGTCTTGCTTAGCAAGCCTGAGACATGCGCCACCTATTGGCAGGCAACATTGCGAAGGTCGGTCCCTATGAATACATTCGACGAGATGGCGACAGCCCTGCCTTACAGCGGCTTATACGACGCGCACAACACGCGCGAACACTACCAAGCCTACGGCCAATGGCTTTCCCAGCAAAGCGCCGAGACCATGGCGCACCGGCGTGAAGAGGCGGAAATGATCTTTCGCCGCGTAGGCATCACGTTCGCTGTGTACGGCGAAAAAGACGAAGCCGGCGCGGGCACCGAGCGGCTGATTCCGTTCGATTTGATTCCGCGCATCATCCCGGCCCACGAATGGCGCTCTATGGAAAAAGGCCTGGTGCAGCGCGTCACCGCGCTCAACCGCTTTATCCACGACGTTTACCACGACCAGGACATCATCAAAGCGGGCATCGTGCCGCGCGAACAGATCGAAAACAACGCCCAGTTTCGCAAAGAGATGGTGGGCGTGTCGGTGCCGCACCAGATTTACTCGCACATCTCGGGCATTGACATCGTGCGCGCGCCCAACGCGCAAGGGGAGGGCGAGTACTACGTGTTGGAGGACAACCTGCGCGTGCCCAGCGGCGTGAGCTACATGCTCGAAGACCGCAAGATGATGATGCGCCTGTTCCCCGCGCTTTTTAACAGCCACCGCGTGGCACCCATTGCGCACTACCCCGACTTGCTGCTCGAGACCCTGCGCGCCAGCTGCCCGGCCAGCACAGCCGAGCCCACGGTAGTGGTGCTCACCCCCGGCATGTACAACAGTGCCTATTTCGAGCACGCTTTTTTGGCCCAGCAAATGGGCGTGGAGCTGGTCGAAGGCCAGGATTTGATGGTCAAAGACAACTTTGTCTATATGCGCACCACACGCGGACCACGCCGGGTGGACGTGATTTACCGCCGTGTGGACGACGACTTTCTGGACCCCACGGTGTTTCGCCCCACCTCCACCTTGGGCTGCCCCGGCCTCCTCAACGCCTACCGCGCAGGCAATGTGACGATTTGCAACGCCGTGGGCACCGGCATTGCCGACGACAAGTCGATCTACCCCTATGTGCCGCAAATGATCGAGTTTTACCTGGGCGAAAAGCCCATTTTGAACAACGTGCCCACCTTCCAGTGCCGCAAGCCTGACGACCTGGCCTACACGCTGGCGCACCTCAAAGACCTGGTGGTCAAAGAAGTGCATGGCGCCGGTGGCTACGGCATGCTGGTGGGGCCTGCTGCAAGTAGCGCCGAGATCGAGAACTTTCGCCAGGCCTTGCTGGCCAACCCTAGCGGCTACATCGCCCAACCGACGCTGAGTCTTTCGACTTGCCCAACGTATGTGGAAAGCGGCATTGCCCC
>CAMDKE010000050.1 GCA_945901215.1 Comamonas sp. lk | reverse complement strand
CGAGTGAAAATGATGCGGTCGAAATAGATGCTAGTCCGCTGGCCCAAGTTCAGCGGCAACTCCAGCAAGGGGCGGCTGCCCTCGACATGGTCGGTCAGCAGGTTCCGGCGGTGATGCTGCGCGCGGTTGAGTCATTGTCACGAAAATTCGTTCAGTCTCCCAAGTCCTGCACTGACGATGCTGCGCATTGCGTGGATCGATCTTGCTTGGCCGTCATCGACTATTTGGAGGGGCTTCTCAAGGGACGAGTTCTGTCTACCGTTGCACTTTTCCCCCAACATCGCGCCGTCTTGGTGCGCATCGGAGCTGAACGCATCCATCCCGCAGACCTCTGGAGTGCGCTCTGGCATTGGCGCGACATTACATTGCCTAGTGGGCAGCGAGGGGAGCAATATAGCTCGGAGATGCGTGTCCGCATGAGCGAGTCGCTTTTGAAACTTCTGCATTCGGGTGACCCTGGAGCCGCCCGCGAGATGACAGAGCATTGTGCCGCTTTGGCCGCTGGAACAGACTTCCGGGAGCAGGCCACGTTATGGGCGCTGGCCGCAGGTTTCTTTGAAGCGATTGCCCTAGACTTGGTACAAAAAGACATATACGTTAAGCGAGCGGCCTCAAACGTCCTGCAGCAATTTGGAGTTCTTCGCCAAGGCACGATTCGACCGTCTGAACGCGTTGCGCAGGACCTCACATTTTTCTGCGCAATGGCACAGCCGTCCATCCAACGGCCTGCGCTGTATTTACGGGCGGTTCGCGAAGCTTACGGTTTGGACCGCACCCCGGTTTCCGACTATGAAACAGAAAAGTTGGGCCGCATAGACGCCGATCATCTTGACCGGGTGCTTCGCCGAATTGCGACAGCCACGGAAGCTTGGTCTGCATTCGCCAACGGGGAAACGCACCGCGCTGCTTCGCTTACCGACCTGTTCTCCGAAGTTGGAAACGCTGTTCTGAAGGTGCACTCTGAGCACGCTGCGTTTATAAGTGCGCTAAATGATGCCGTCGAGCTTGCGAGCCGCGAAGTCGGTCCGCTGAAGGCCGCGTTGGCGATGGAGGTGGCAACTGCGATCTTATATTTGGAGGCGGCCTACACGCATCTGGATACCGACGCAGCAACGCATCAGCGTAGCGCTCAGTTGGCTGCCCGCTTGCACCATGTCTGTACCGGAAATGACTCCTATCCGATAGAGGACTGGATGGAGGAGTTGTACCGCCGCGCCAGCGATCAAAAAACCATGGGAAGCGTCACGCGGGAGTTGCGTATATCACTCGTTGAAGTCGAAAAGGCGTTGGACCAATTCTTTCGCAGTGGACGGATAAGCGCGGTGTTGCATGCGGCCCCTGGTCACCTTGCGCAGATGCGTGGCGTATTTATGGTGCTGGGGCTCGATCAGGCTGCGATCGCGGCAGTGCGTATGCGATCGAGCATTGAGAAGTACCTTTTGGACAGCTTAGATGCTGCCATCCATCCTTCGGAACTGTTCGACACTTTGGGTAACAGCCTGGGCGCGATGGGTTTCATGATCGACATGTTGAGCTACCAACTTCCCTTGGCGCGGCGCATGTTTGTTTATGACGAAGGCTTGGCGGAGTTCCGGTCCATTATTGAGCGTGATCGATCCGTGCGTCCGCTCGAAACCCCCCCGAGTAACGTGTCATTTGACCGGGATCCGCCACCGCAATACCAGTCTACTTTGAGTTCCCTTACTCCATTTTTCGAGGATTTTGAGGCTGTGACCTCAACCCCGAACGAGTCGACACCATCCCTAGGGGGGGGCATTGAAGGAGCAGACCTGCTTGCCTCGGGCTCAGGCGATGACGAAATACGTCAAATTTTCTTAGAAGAATCCAAAGAGGTCATCGTCGCAGCCGCGTCTGCAATACAAGAACTTATTTCACAATCTGCAAACATTGGAGCGCAGGTTCGATTGCGCAGGGCTTTTCACACGATCAAGGGAAGTGCCCGCATGGTGGGCCTCCAAACGCTGGGCGAAGCGGCGTGGGCGTTTGAGCAGTTGTTTAACGAGTGGTTGGCCGATCAGACGCCTTTTACCGGCGCAATGCTAGAACTTACGAGCAGCGCCGTGCGAGCCTTTGAAATATGGATTGATGACATTTCACACGAAAGAGATGGGCCTTGGACGACTGATCCCTTCAGACAGAGCGCGGACGCCTTTAGGACATCGGGCGAGTACAAAGCTTTGCGATTGCCCGATCACGTGGTCCAAAGGCCCGGTGAGGCTAGGCGCGATGACGCCTTGGCGGGTGGTGCGACCCAATCGCTAGAACACACTGAGCAGCAGCAATTTTCCGATTTTTTCGAAGGTGTGGATTTTTCTATAGATGAGGTGACGCAGAGTCTGAGTGCGCAAACGGCAGATCCAATGCCCGTATTGACCGTGTTCACTGCTGCCGAGGGCGTGCCAAGTGGCAGCCCGCAGCCGATAGAAGTGCGCGCTGAGAATCAGCCGCCAGCGGTCATTGCTGCCGCTGAAGCCGACCTGTTACTGCGTGTGTCCCCTCCATCAATGAAGGTCATAGGGCATCTTCGTTTGAGTCCAGCTTTCTTTGCTGTGTACAGCGCTGAGGCAAATGAATGGTCTGTCCGCTTAATCGCTGAGATTGAGCAATGGGCGCATGACCCGGTAGCCGGTTCGACAGAAGTCGCCATGGTTTTGGCGCATTCTTTGCAAGGCGCATCAGCGACCGTGGGGTTTGACGCCTTAGCCGAGCTAGCGCGGATGCTGGAACAAGCGCTTGAGCAGGCCGGGTCGCGTCCCAAGGAAGCCGGTGGATGGGCCATCGCGTTATTGGCATGCGCACGGCACATTGGCGACTTGCTTACAGATTTTGCGAACGAAAATTTGCCAAAACCTGACGAGGCGATCATGTCTGAGCTCATGCGAATCATCGAGTCAGAGGGATGGGCGCCGCCGTCGGCTCCATTAGAAATCGCGCTAAACGCAATACAGGAGTCGAGTGCGGGTGAGCTCCGCATTACTCCAACGGCCCCCGGACCGGAGCTTAGCGGCCTGCGGCAGAGTTCTGTTGTTGTCGCTAAAGGCGATAGCGGGAATGGTGAATTGAATATGCAAGCCGCTGCATCGTCTGTCATCGGGAATGTATCCGCAGCTTCCCATGCGGTGCAAAGTTTAGGGGGCCATGTCCGCACACAAACCATGCCGCAACTGGACTTGGAGAGCGAGGATGCTATCGACGCAGAGTTGCTCCCCATATTTCGCGAAGAGGGCTACGAATTGTTTACGGCACTGGGTCGTTCGCTTCGGGTTTGGGTATCGAACCCTGAATCCGAAAGCGCGCGCTCACAATCGTTGCGCGTTCTTCACACCATCAAGGGCAGCGCACGTCTCGCCGGGGCACTGCGCTTGGGGGAGTTGGCACACCGGTTGGAGTCTCGGATTGCCGATTTCGACGCAGCGCGCTCGACCCAGTCGGATATCGATTCAACGATCCATGGCTTTGACCAGCTGCAGGGTATTTTCGATGCATTGGGCCCAGTCGATGTTGCTTCAAAACCGGATGAAATGCCGGACATCTCTCCAGTAGCCCAGCCACACCAACCGGACGCGCGCCAGACTTCGGCCGGTGAAGTTGTTTCGCACAGACTGCTGGGCCAATCGATACGGGTTCGATCGAAAATTTTGGAACGTCTGTTGGACCAAACCGGTGAGGTCATGATGGGTAGATCCCGCATGGACACCAACGTAGGCCAAATGGGCATAGGACTTACAGACCTGGGAAACACCTTGAAACGAATGCGCCACCAGTTGCGCGAATTGGAGCTGCAGGCTGATTTGCAAATGCAAACGCGACAAACGCAAACCCAAGGTGCCGCGCAATTGTTCGATCCTTTGGAATTTGACCGCTTCACGCGCGTTCAGGAGCTCAGTCGCTTGTTGGCTGAGTCTGTTGAAGACGTGGCCACGGTACAGCGGAATTTACAGATTTGCGTGCAAGGCGCTCAAGACGATGTCGGCGCGCAGGGTCGACGCGTCAAGGAGCTTCAGCACGATTTGTTACGCATGCGATTGGTCGAGTTTGAAAGCATCGCTGACCGCCTCTACGCGGTGGTCCGTCAGGCGTGTAAGGCAACCGCAAAGCAGGTGCGCCTCGATATTTCGGCTGGTACCCTTAAGCTAGACCGAGGCGTATTAGATCGGATCACGCCGGCGCTAGAGCATCTTTTGCGCAACGCGGTGGGGCACGGCATCGAACCGGCCGATGTGCGTCTAGCAGCAGGGAAGTCGGCGACTGGGTGTATCACGATCGTCGTGGTCCAGGATGGCGGTGATGTTTCCGTCACCGTCAGTGATGACGGTCGGGGATTAGACATCGAGCTAATCCGTGTTTCCGCTCGGGCAAAAAATCTCTGGGACGGGGAGACGGCCTTCGGCGTACAAGATGCAGTGCGGGTGCTATTTCTTCCTGGATTCACCACGGCGCAAAAGGTTACTGAAATGGAGGGTCGGGGCATTGGTATGGACGTTGTACTTTCGGACGTAAATGCCCTGGGTGGGCGCATTGATACCAAAACGACAGCGGGCGTCGGCACCAGTTTTGAGTTGGTTCTGCCATTGACCACCGCGGTAACGCAGGTCGTGCTGTTGCGCATGGGGGCATTTACGATGGGCGTGCCCTCGAAGTTGATGGAAACCGTGTTGCGTGTTCCATCGGACGCACTCGATCGTGCATATGCCGATGGTTTCTTGGTGCAGGACGACCAGGCAGTAACCCTGTATTGGGGAGGATCCTTGCTTCAGGTGTCAGACCATAGTTTGGAGCGATCAAACAAGCAAAATTCAGTTGCGATCTTTCGCAGCGCCGGCCGACGCGTTGCCTTGCACATTGACGAGGTGTTGGGCAATCGCGAGGTCGTTGTAAAGAACCTAGGCCCCCAGTTGAGCCGCCTACCTGGAATGGCGGGAATGACTGCCCTGGCCACCGGTGCCATCGTGTTCATATACAACCCCGTAGCCTTGGCGACGGTTTATGCCGACCCCGATCGCCAGGTTCTAACTTCTGGCAAGTTCAGGGTCCCGGGTCAAGTATCGGGCGGCGGCGCTTCGGTGGGGGCTTCGACCGGTGCCGTTCAAAGTCATGTTGGTTTGGTGACTGAAATCAATCAGCACGCGCCCTTGGTGTTGGTGGTGGACGACTCCATCACGGTGCGCCGGGTGGCGCATCGTTTGCTAAGGCGTGAAGGGTTTCGCGTAGCCATGGCCAATGATGGCTTACAGGCTCTGGAGCAATTACAACTGGAGCGACCGATGGTGGTGTTGACAGACATTGAGATGCCTCGCATGGACGGTTTTGAGCTTGCCCGAAGTATTCGCGCCGATGCGGGACTGGCTGGTTTGCCCATCGTCATGATTACCTCTCGCATAGCGCAAAAGCACCGCGACCATGCAGCCAGTCTTGGCGTAAACCATTACATGGGGAAACCCTATTCAGAGCTGGATTTGATGGCCTTGGTGCGCAGCTATTGCGTACAAGCAGTGCCCGTTTGATGGATGAGCTGGAGGAATATTTTGATGAAAAACAATGTCATGGCGGGTGTGTTGGTCTTGGCCTGCGCCTTCAGTGCGCTGGCCCAGTCGGATGCCAAATTGATTCGCTTGGCTACGCTGGAGTGGCCGCCCTTTACAGGCTTGCTGCTGCCAAAGGAGGGTGTGTCGACCCATGTAGCAACCACGGTTGCCAAGGCAGCAGGGTTCAGGCTATTGGCAGCGTCATTTGAATGGACCAAAGCGGTTGAAAAGGGCGAAAAGAGTGCGGATTTTGAAGGCTACTTTCCCGAGTACTTCAGCCAGGAGCGGGATGCCGCCTGTTACCTTTCACAGTCAATCGGCACCAGTGTGTTGGGCATTGCAAGCCTCAAAACGGCACCGGTGGTATGGAATAAGCTATCTAACTTGGAGTCGGTTCGGTTGGGCGTGGTGGACGGCTATGTCAATGGCGATGAATTGGATGCGGCCATCAAAGACAAGCGCCAGCCCGTGGAAGTGGCCGCTAGCGATGCTGCCAATATCGCAAAGCTGCGCGCCAAAAAAATCCGTGCCATCGTGATTGACAAAAATGTGCTGGACTACACGCTTTTTAGCTTGGGCGACCGCAGCAGTGTGGTGTTTAGTCCAAACCCCATCGCGCGCCTGACCTTGCACATCTGCTTTAAACGCACTCCTGCGGGCTTAGAGATGCGCAATGCTTTTGATGCAGTCCTGGCCCGCACCGACATTGCCAAACTGGAAACTGAGTATTTTCAGCGCATGTTCTCGCAGCGATAGAGCCCGTAGCGGGCAGGCCAGCATTTGACTAGAGTTCCTTCAGTGCGCTGCGCAGCTCGGTAGCGCTGAGTACTTCCGAAAAGACGATGGGTTGTCTATCGGCCTGGTACAGGACATAGACAGGAACTCCGCTACGTTGAAGGTCTGTCAGAGCTTGGCTGATGGCGGGGTCACGCCGTGTCCAGTCAGCGCGCAGTAAGCGGACATTCTTCGCTGCAAAGTCCTTTAAAACAGCGGCGTCTGCCAAAACTGTTTGCTTGTTGTATTGGCAGGTGATGCACCATGCGGCCGTAAAGTCTACAAACACGGGGTGGCCCTGCGCAAGCTCATCGTGCACCCGCTGCGTACTCCAAGCCTGCCATGCGGTGGACTTGCTGGAATTTACAGTGGCGGCGCCAGCGGTGGGGTCTTGCGGTGGCGTGCTCAAGGCTGTTTCAAGAAACTGTGGACCTATCCAATGCAAAAGCAGAGCCAGGGTCAGCCCCGCCAAGCCACCGTAAACCCAGCGTGCGCGTCCTACCAGGCTCACGGACCACAACAGCAGTGCCAATACCAGTAGCAAAACCGCCAAACTGGCGGCTGCATCTACACCCAACATGTGGCCAAAAATCCACAGCAGCCACACTACGGTGGCCGCCATTGGGAAGGCTAGGAACTGGCGCAGTTGTTCCATCCATGCCCCCGGCTTGGGTAGGTAATTTGCCGCCGCCGGAAAGCCTGCGGCCAGCGCAAAGGGGAGGGCCAGGCCAAGTCCTAGCGCGACAAAAACCCCCATGGCCTGCCCGTGCTCCAGCGTGAGCGCGAGCCCGAGCGATGCGCCCATGAACGGGGCGGTACAGGGCGAGGCAATGGCAACGGCCAGTACACCAGACAGCGCAGCATCGGCCACGGGGTGGCGCAACTGCAGCCCGGCAAGCCGACCCGGGAGCACCACGGCAAGATCGAGCAAGCCCATTAAATTGAGCCCGATGAGCGTAAACAGCAGCGCCAAGCCAGCCACCACGGCCGGGGACTGCAGTTGAAAGCCCCAGCCCAACTGTTCACCAGCTGCGCGAAAAGCCAGCAATGTAGCGCCCAAGGCCGCCATGGACACCACCACGCCGGCCGTGTAGGCCAGGCCCAGCACGCGAGGGGAGACACCGCCTCGAGCCGATTGGCTTGCAAAGCCCAAAATTTTGATGGCTAGCACCGGAAACACGCAGGGCATCAGGTTGAGAATCAGCCCGCCGACAAAAGCGCTTGCCAGCGCCCATAACCAGGTTTGGCCATCGGGAGAGTCGTTGGGGTTAGCAGGTGGCGGCTGCTCGCTGACCCTAGACGCAGCCCCCGCAGCGGGCCAAGTGCCCGAGACGACCGCCCTGGCGCGAACGCTGCGCTCGCCCAAGGCCAGCACCACCGAAAATTCACCAGGGTCGGAACTGCGCTGGGGCGACAAGGGTAAACGCACGGACCATTCGCCACCAAACCAATGCTGGGTTCCTGCGGCGGGTGCACCAGGCTGGTCGGACATGCGGTCGCTCTGCGCCGCGATGGCAGAAGTAGCAAATACCTCGGGTACTTCAGGAAACACATTGATCGCTCGCCCAACCCAAGCGCCCGGTAATTGTTTGCCCGACAAGATCAGGCTATCACCATCCAGGCGTGCTTGCAAAGGTGTTGGCAGATCGTGTGGCCTTTCTTGGCGGGCAGCGTCAAATATCGCAGCATGCTCTGCGGTCGAGCTTTGCGCCGGAAGGTTGAGCGCAAATGACCCCTCTTGTGGAATGCACTCTTGTCGACACACCAACCAGGTGGCGTTCAACACGATCTGGACATTGCTCTGCGGCTTGGTGGAGCGAAACGTGTTCGCCACAGTCACCGAAACGGGCAGCAAGATGGTGTTCTCATAGCCGAAATTAGCCAGTTGCCCGATTTTGATCTTGACCGGTGTGGGCCAGTTCACGGCGCCTATGCTAAGTCCGGGGGGGGCGGACCAGTGCAATTCCGTGGGCAGACCGGAGTCGCCGGGGTTTTTCCAGTAGGTGTGCCAGCCAGGTTGGTGCTGCAAGAGCAGGCCGAGTTCGAAGCGGGCACCCGCAACAATGCCTTGCGGCGCATGAGCCACCAGTTCGGCCCGCACTTCGGGTGTCTGTACGACGGACGTGGCCGTTGGGGGGCCATCCAAATCCAATCGGGTCTGCGCGGCAGGGGCAGGCTGGGCGCCCAGCAAGACCAGAGCCAGCAGTCCGATCCAACGTGTTGCGGCACCCCGCAGGCGTGGCGTATCGGGGGCGTCTACCGAGGGTGTCGAATGCATGGGTGCTTGGATGGTGGGTGAAATATCAGGCGCTGGGCTACGGAGCCGCTCAATTGTCGCAGGGGCAGCAAATCACGCAGAAGGCGTTGTAAATACTGCGGGCAATTTGTTTGGCGCCTTGATGCGCAATTGCTTGTTGACGTTTTCCTGGCCGAACACCACCTCAATGTCGCGCACCGCCACTCCAAACAGGGGCGCGAGGAGACGCACCATGTGGTCCGTAGCCTTGCCACCCTTGGGTGCCGCCGTAACGCTCACCTTGAGCTGCGCGCCCTTGGGCTTACCGATGGCGTCCTTACCAGCGGCGGGTTTGCCCAAAATATTGACCACCAGCACGTCGCCATCCCAGCGGAAAAATGCATTTGCGGTGTTACTGCGTTCCATGCTTTGATAATAGGGCCATGCAGCACCGAATCGTCTTGGCCACCCTCAATGCCAAATACATCCACGCCTCCCTGGGGTTGCGCTATTTGCACACCAATATGGGGCGCCATGGCGGCACCGATCTCCAGGCCTGTACGGTGTTGCGGGAGTTCACCATCCACCGCGCACCGCAAGACATCGTCGATGAGCTGATCGCAACGCTTGGACCTGCCCACAGCGGCGTGGTAAAGGTCGTGGGTTTTGGCATTTATATATGGAACGTCGCACCCAGCACTGCCGTCATCGCTCTGCTTAAAGTCCAGCGGCCTGACGTCAAGGTGGTGCTCGGTGGCCCTGAAGTCAGCCACGAGCTCTCGGGGCAGGCCATTGCCGCCTTGGCCCACTATGTCATTACCGGATGGGGTGACGTGAGTTTCCCGAAACTTTGCAGGGCGCTGGTGCATGGCCCCCAACCGCTTATGAAGGTGATCGCGGGGGAGCAGCCGCCACTGGGCGAAATTGCGCTGCCTTATGCCCAGTACAGTGACGCCGACCTGGCGCACCGGGTCTTGTACGTCGAGGCCTCGCGCGGGTGCCCATTCAAGTGTGGGTTTTGCCTCAGCGCGCTGGACAAAACAGCCTGGTCCTTTGGTGTGGATGATTTTTTGACCGAAATGGCCTCGCTCTACCGGCGCGGCGCCCGCACCTTCAAGTTTGTGGACCGCACCTTCAACCTTAAAATTGGCGACTCGGTGCGGATACTGGAGTTCTTTTTGGCGCGCCTGGCGGCCCAGCCCGCGCAGCCCTTGTTTGTTCACTTCGAGCTTGTTCCTGACCAGCTACCCGAGCGCTTAAAGGAATGCATCGCCCGCTTCCCGGCCGGGGTATTGCAGTTTGAAATCGGCATTCAAAGCCTCAATCCCGTGGTCCAGCAAGCGATTTCCCGCCGTCAGGATCCGGCCAAAACCGAGGCCAACCTGCGCTGGTTGGCCAACCACAGCCAGGCCCATCTGCATACCGACTTGATTTTTGGCCTGCCGGGCGAAAGTTGGGAAAGCTTTGGACAAGGGTTTGATGCGCTATGGTCCTGGGGGCCCGATGAAATTCAGCTGGGTCTGCTCAAACGCCTGCGCGGCACCCCGCTGGCAAACAAACCCCCCGTCGGCATGGTCTTTGATGCCGAGCCGCCTTACACCGTATTGGAGACGGATGTTCTCAGTCCAGCGCAAGTGCAGGCGTTTACACGGCTGGCGCGCTACTGGGACCTGGTGGCCAACTCCGGGCGGTTTTCCAACACCTTGTCTCTTTTGCTGCAGGCGCCATCGCCCTTCGAGGCATTCGGACGGTTCTCGCACTGGCTGTGGCAAGCAAGGGCCCGTACCAGCGGGCTGAGCCCGGAGGACCTGGTTGACGCCTTGTTTGACTACCTCACCGGCCCCGGCGTTGTGGCCCAAGCAACGGCGCGCGCAGCCTTGCTAGCCGACTATGTGGCCAGCGGCGCGCGTGCCAACCCTCGCGCATTGTTTGGGTATTTGCCCCGCTACAAGCAAGCCGCAGTGGCGGGCAAAGCGGGTGTGGAAAGCTTGGCCGCAGAATCGTCCACGCATACGCGGCGCCAACACCGCCACGCCTCGCAAAACCAACACTGACCGATTCATCCGAAAAGTTCGCCATGCAACCCACTCTCACAATCCCATCCCGCTATTGGGCCGACCTGAGTACGGACCACTTCCACGCATTGCAAACTGCTGGTCACATGTGCCAAACCATTGCGGTGCTACCGGTTGCAGCCACGGAACAACACGGTCCCCACCTGCCGCTCAAAGTGGACACCTGCATAGCCGACGGAATCGTGGCGGCCTCGCTGGCCCATCTGGCGCCTGATTCCAGCGCCTTGTTTTTGCCCACCCAGGCGGTCGGATTTAGTCCTGAGCACGGGCGCTTTGCCGGCACGCTCACCCTCAAAGCCGAAACCCTGATTCGCCTGTGGACCGACATAGGCGAGAGTGTTGCCTCTTGTGGCGTTAAGAAAATGGTGTTTTTCAACGCCCATGGCGGCCAGGCCAACTTTATGGACATCGTCGCGCGCGACCTGCGCGCGCGCTTAGGGATGTTGGTCTTGAGCGTGAACTGGTACGGCCTGCCGCTGCGCGGTCCTCAGGGAGACGATGCCCACGCTCTGTTCAGCTCCCAAGAGCACCGCTTTGGCATTCACGCGGGAGACATCGAGACCTCGCTGATGCTGGCCCTGGATCCGCGGCACGTGGCC
>CAMDKE010000049.1 GCA_945901215.1 Comamonas sp. lk | reverse complement strand
CAAAGCGAGTTGGGCGATGCAGGGGCCGGCGGGGCGCTGCCAATATGGGATGGTGGGCCGTGCGCGCTGGGCATCGAGTCCACCATCGTGGACTGCACCCGGGGCGCACCCGTGTTGCTGCGCCCGGGGTCTATTTCAGCGCGGCAAATTGAGCAGGCCTGCGGCCAAAGCCTGGATGCGGCCCGCGCGCACCAAGCGGCCTTGGGCGCTGCGCCACGTGCACCAGGCACCCTGGAGTCGCATTACGCGCCCCGCGCCACGGTACGCCTGCTAGAGGCCTTCGCGCTGCAGGCCGCACTGAGAGCCCGCAGCGCCCGCGCTGCGCAGCAGACCGAGGCGATTGCGGTCTATGCGCGCACCTTTGCACCCAGGGCAGAGCCTGGCCTGGTGCTGCGCCACATGCCCTTAGACGCCGCCCAAGCAGCGCATGCCTTGTTTGCAGTGCTGCGGGAACTAGACGAACAGGGCGTGGCCCAGATCTGGGTCGAAGCCGTTCCCGCCATAGCCGCCTGGGCCGGCGTTGCCGACCGCTTGGAGCGCGCCAGCGCCGCTCGCTAAGTGCCAGGTCTTGGGTGGGGCATTAGCCCTCGGACGTGAACACCGTCAGCACACCGGTATACGCGTACAAGTGGTGGTGGGCAATTTCACCGCCGGCAAAGAAGCCCACCAGCGGCACATCTCCCAGCGCGCGGCGCAGCACCTGCATCTCAGCGCTGGGGCCACCAAAATGCGGACCGCCCCGCCCCGTGCAACTCACGTAAACAGCCCCGGCAATGTGGCGCGATCCGGGCAGGCTTGCCGGTTGTGCTGCGCTTGGGTGGCCTGCCGTAGCGGGCTCCAGGGCCTCAATGGGCTCGAGTTCCTCGCGGATCTCGGCACAAATACGCGTCAGGTCGGCGCGTGCGGCCTGCACATTGCGCTGGCAAAAAGCCAATTGCCCGCCCACTTGCACGGTCTCGCTGAGCGCAATCGCGCGGCGCGTAGGGTCCAAACCCAGGATGTGGCGCACCAGCACGTCGCTGCCAAAGTTGCCGGTCTTGCGCACTGCGGCGCTGTCGCTGCCAGTGGGCGGTTGCGCTAGCCCGACCAAGGTGGCGCGCACCGCTTGCAGAGCCTCCTGGGGGCGTTGCAAGGACACTTGCAGATCCTCCAGCAAGGCGTCCAGGGCCGGTCCGTCGTCCAGGCTGATGACCACGTTGTCCTGGGCGTCGGTGACCACCCGTGTCACCGATACCGGCTTGCAGCCCTGCGTCACGCGCGACACCAACGCCACATCGGGGCCAAAGGCCACGCCACTCAAGCCACCGCTAAACACGCCGCGTGCATGGCCTTGCCCGCGCATATTGCCGTCCCCGGCCAAAGCAAACTGCACGCTGGCCCCGCGGCTGCTGCTTACCCCACCAAACAGGTAGCCGGTGTCGGTGCGCGAGGCCATGTCGTGCAGCAACTCACCCAGTTCTGCGGTGCTGCCGTCAGCGTGCACGAGCGCGGTGTGCGCTTCAAACGCCATGCCCAAAGGCGCCACCCCGGAGAACACCCGGTACTGGTCGGCCGGCAGGTCCAGCAGCATCACAGCCAAGGCGGGTTCGTCGAAGTACTCGACGTTGTTGGACGCGATGCCAATGCCCACGGTACCCGACCAATCCGTCACAGTGGGTAGCTCGGCGCTCAGGTAATCGAGGATGTCCTGGGCCGCGCTGGCGTAATGGTCGGTGATGTAAAGCAGGGCCAAGGTGGGCACGCAGGCTTGTTGCGCCGGGTTGGCCATTTGCGCGCGCAACTGCGCCAGCACCAGACTGGACGCCATCTGCCACTGCGGATGCGTGGCGTGGGCATAGGGAAACGCCTTCATGCGGAGGGTGCGCGTGCTTAGGTGCTGCGCCGGCGCGCCGGTGCGGTAGCGGCTTTCTTGGTCGGCGTTTTCTTGGCGCCAGGTTTGGTCACAGCGGGCTTTTTGGCTACCTTCTTGGTCACGGGCGCCGCTTTTTTGCCGCCTGCTTTGGCCCCACCCGGAGCGGCTGCGACTTTATCGCTAACTTCCTTGAATGCGTTGGCGGCAATGGTCTGAAACTGTTGCGTCAGCGACCCCCACAACTGCAGCGGGTCAATTACGCCAGCTGCCGGTTTTTCATCGGCGGCAGTGGCCGCAGGTTCGGCGGTTTGCTCTGGCGCGGGAGGCGGCGCCTTTACGGGTTCGGCCTTAGGCGCTGGCGCAGCAGCAGCGGGCATGCCCATGGTGAAGTTCATGCTCTTGAGTGTGGCCATGGTGAGCTTTTGCACTTCTAGCGCCTGGATGGTGGCCGCCAACGCGCGCGAATTCTGCTCCAACCAGAACTGCACGTGCTTGAGCTCTTCAATGCGCTTTTCCAGGTCTGCCACGTTCAGGCTGGGTGCCAGCCATTGCGACAAATTGGGTACGCCCGACGCCGCAGCACCGCTGGGGAATCCGCCGCTGGCGCTCTTGGCTAGGTTTTGCAAAAAATCAAAACCAGGTACAAATCTGCCAAATTCTGAGGTGTCAGAAGTGCTCATGTCGGTCTACCAGGTTGGACAGTCAATCACTGCCACCGGAGCTTAACTGATGGCCCCGGCCGGTTGGCGGCGCCCTTGCGCGGTTTACCAGTTGTCGTCCCCGCCGGACGAGTCGCTGGCATCCCAGCTGTCGCCTGCACCGGCGTCAAAACTGCCCAGATCAGGCTGCGCTGAAGCGTCAAACGGCACGTAGCCGCCATTGTCTGCAAGGCCGGGTGCCGCAGCGCTGCTGTCGCCGCTCTTTCCGCTGTGGTGGTCGCCTTCAAACGCCTTGGTCAGCGCATAACCAGCGGCCAGGCCAGCCACACCACCGAGCACGGCGCCCCCGATGCCCGAGCCGCCTTGCGCGGGCGAGCCGTAGCCGGGGGCATAAGCGGGACCATTGGGCGCGTACTGGGCCCCAAAGCCGCCCGCGCCCGCTGTGCTGGGCCTGGGTGCTGCATAAGGCATGGCCGACGGTGCTGGATAAGACATGGCCGAACGCGCTGCCTGCGCTTTGCTACGGCGGATCAGGAAGGCCACCAACACCAGCGCGCCGATGCCCAACAGCACGTAATTCAGATTGAGCGCCGGGGCGGCAGGTGCGGGGGCAACAGCCGGGGCTATGTCGGCGGCCACCGGCGTTACTGTTTGCGTTGTGGTGGCCGGCAGACGGGCGCTACTGGCTGCGGCAGTGATCTTGTCGAGCGTTTGCTTGAATTTTTCCGGACTGTTGGCAAATTTGAGCGTGTCGTCGATGGTCTGGGCGCGCTGGAGTTGGTCCAAGGCCTCGTCGTATTTGGCTTCATGGGCCAGCACCTGGCCGAGTTCGTAGTGGGCACGTGCGCTATTGGGCTTTTCTTGCAGCACTTCACGCAGCATGGTTTCGGCCTGCGCATAGCGGCCTGCGCTGACCGCAGCTTCAATGTCTTTGGGTGCGGGCAGCGCCAGTGCCAGGGCGCACGCGCCCAGGAGCCAGAAGGTGCCCAGGGAGCGGGTGGCAAGGCGGATCAAGCGGGTGGCGGGCATGGGGTGTATCTCCCAAATTAGACAGGCGGCAACTGTAGCGCGACAAAAAGACATCTTTATGCCCCTTGTGTAAACCCGCGCAATGCGTTAGCCCCTGGGCGCAAGTGGGAGCAGCGGCTGCGGGAGATAATTAATGCCACTCACCTTTTGCAATGACGCTTTCTACCCCGCCCCGGTTTGTCACCGGCTCACCGCTGCGCCACGTCATCGTCATGGCCAGCACGGGCGCGATTGGCTTGGTGGCGGTGTTTGTGGTGGACCTGATCAACCTGTTCTATATCTCGCTACTGGGCGAGCCCGCCATTGCGGCGGCCGTGGGTTTTGCCGGGGTGGTGGGCTTTTTCCATACCTCGGTGTGCATTGGGCTGATGATCGGCATCACCGCCACGGTGTCGCGCAAGATCGGCGCGGGCCACACGGCCGACGCCCAGCGCATGGCCACGCACAGCCTGTTACTGATGGCCGCCATTGCCGCCGTGCTGGCGCTGGCCACCCTGGCGTTTCTGCCCCCCTTGCTCTGGGCGCTGGGCGCACGGGGCGAAGTGGCGGTGCTGGCACAGCGTTATCTAACATTGACCATGCCCTCGGTTCCGCTGCTGGCCGTGGGCATGGCGAGCTCGGCGCTGCTGCGTTCGGTGGGAGACGCGCGCCGGGGCATGGTCGTCACCCTGGGTGCGGCGGCGGTGACCGCCGTGCTGGATCCGCTGTTTATTTTTTACTTCTCCATGGGTCTGGACGGCGCAGCCGTGGTGTCGGTCATTTCGCGCTCGGTGCTCATTGCCATTGGCTTGCACGGTGTGGCCCGGGTGCACCACATGCTCGCGCCGGTGCAGCGTGCGCGCTTTACGGCGGACGCGCGGGCCCTGTCTATGGTGGCAGTCCCGGCGGTGCTCACCAATTTGGCCACCCCCGTGGGCGCGGCTTTTGTGACGCACAGCATGGCACAGTTTGGCGCCTCGGCCGTAGCCGGTCAGGCGACGGTGGACCGGCTCACGCCGGTGGCGTTTGGCTTGATTTATTCGCTCAGCGGCGCCGTAGGACCCATCCTGGCGCAAAACCTGGGGGCCCGGCGCTTTGACCGGGTGCGCCAGACACTGCGTGCAAGCCTGGGATTAATGGTGGTGGCAGTGGCCGCCGCCTGGCTGCTGCTGGCCGTGTTGCAGGGCCCGCTGACCCGGGCCTTTTCGCTCGAAGGCCAGGCCGCGCTGCTGCTGCAGGCCTTTTGCAGCTGGCTGGCTGCGGGCTTCTTTTTTGCCGGCGCCTTGTTTGTCGCCAACGCGGCCTTCAACAACCTGGGTCGGCCGCTCTGGTCGACCGGTTTTAACTGGGCGCGTGCCACCTTGGGCACCATTCCCCTGGCCTGGTGGGGCGCGCAGTATGGCCCCGTGCAAGTGCTCGCCGGGCAGGCGCTGGGTACGGCGGTGTTTGGAGCACTGGCGATGTGGGTTGCCTTTCGGCTCACCGCACGTTTGGGCACTTCATGAGAGGAAAGTATGCGCAATGACCGGCCCGAAGTTGTTTCTTGGCGCGCTGCTGGTGTGCCCGGCGATCAGCAGTCGCGCTTGACAGCGGCGCGCAGTTTGCCCATTCGGCGAGGGGCCGAGGGGCCGCCAATGCGGGTGGGCGCGCTGTGGCTGCGCCAAGACGACCAGGACGATGCGCACCACTGGCTGCGCAATCAGGTAGAGGCGGCCACAGCGGCATTCCCGGCACAAATGGCGGTGCTCGGCACATGTTGATCCAGCTCTTGTCCGACCTGCACTTGGAAAGCCAGCCCGACTTTCTGCCCCACCAGGCGCCGCAGCCGGCCGATGGCGCGGACCTGTTGGTGCTGGCCGGCGACATTGGCTCCTACCAAACCGGCTCCAAGCTTCGCGACGCCAACTTTGGTCTAGGGCAGTTTTCACCCCTGCACGGGTGGCCCACGCCGGTGGTTTTTGTGCCGGGCAACCACGAGTACGACGGCCTGGACTTTGATGCCACCCACGACCGCCTGCGCGCCACCTGCGCGCGACTGGGCATCACCTGGCTGGAGCGCGAGGTGCTGACCGGCCCCTGGCGCGATCGCCAGGGCCGAGCAGTGCGCTTGGTGGGAACCACGCTGTGGACAGACTTTGATGCACTCGCCCCCCAAGCCGAGTCGCCCACAAAGGTGCGCACGGGCGGCCCCAGCGCGGGCGAAAACCTGCTGGCGAAGCAACTTACAGCGCGCGATAAGGCCTTTCGTGCAGCCAACTTTTACCTTAAGAAAACGGGCGGCACCCGCGATCGCCTGCCCTTTCTGGCCCAGCAGGTGCGTGAGCAGGCGCTGATTTGCCAAAGCTGGCTGGAGCAGGCGCTGGCCACGCCTTTTGAGGGCAGCACGGTGGTCGTGACCCACTTCGCGCCCAGCCTGCGCAGCGCCGACCCGCGCTACGGCCTGGTACCGGGCACCGCCGGTTTTTGCAGCGCCCTGGACCACCTGCTGCCCCACGCCCAGCTTTGGCTACACGGCCACTTGCACGCGCCGCACGACTATGTGCACCGGGGCTGCCGCGTGGTGGCCAACCCCTTGGGTTATGCCCACAAGAATGAACAAGCGCACTTCGCGCCGGCGTCCACCATCGAGGTTTAAGGGCGGCGACTTGCCGCGCGGCGAGCTAGCGTGCGGCCACGCCTTCGAAGCAACTGGCCATCACCATGCTGATGATCTGCTCCTCATCGTGCTGGCCGCCCATTTTTAAGAACTCCAGCACCGGATCGCAGGCGCGGGCATACAGGGTGTAAAGCACGGCAATGGCCGGCAGGTCCGGGTTGATATGGCCTTGGGCCTGCGCCGCTTCGATCCAGGCACCCAGGCAGTCGCTAACGTCGATCAGGCCGTCCATATAGGCGGTGTCGGCGATGAGTTTGGCACGCAGAGTGGAGTTTTGGCTGGGCAGCGAAGGCATTTCGCCGCGCAGCTTGAGCTCCATGGTCCAGCGCGCCACGGTGCGCAACTGCGCCATGGGCGCGGCCGGCGGCAAGGCGCGCAAATAGGACTGCGCACGCTGCATCACCCGCACCATGGCGGCAGCGGCCAGGTCTTCTTTACTGGAGAAGTGCTTGTACAGACTGGCTTTGGCAATGCCCACGCTGGCGGCCACTTCGTCCACGGTCATCGCCTCAAAACCTTTTTCAGCCAGCAGGCGGCTGGCGGTCTGGATGATGGCGTCCTCGCGCGCTTGCAGCATTTGCGCCTTGAAGGAAACTTTTGCGGGCGAAGCGGAGTTCATACCCATAGTTTAGCCTTGCGCGTCTTGAGGCAAATTGCACGGCTGATTTATGACCGGGCAGTATTTTTGGAGAGCACGCGTCGCGCAGCGGTCGAAAGGGCGGCGGTCAGGCGGTCAATCACTGGCGAGTCCAGGTTCCAACAATGCCAGTAAAGGTCCACCGGCAAGCTATGCGTGGGCGCCACGTTCACCAAGGCGCCGCTCTCTAACTGGTTTTGCACCCGCAGACGCGGCAGCACCGCCGCGCCCCAACCCGCCAGCGCGGCGTGCAGCTGGCCGTCAGAGCTGGGCACAAAGCGCTGGTTCAGCGCAACCCGGCGCAGGCCCAAGGCGCTGGCTACAAACTCTGCCGGGCTGTCGTCCTTGCGGTTGAATGCAATGAAAGGGATTTCTCGGAAATTGCTTGCGGTCAGCCCTTGCGGGCAGTGTGCCCGGGCATAAGCGGCGCTGGCCACGGCCACGTAGTGCATTGCGCCGAGTGCGAGCACCTTGCAGCCGCGCAGCGCTGCTTGCAAGGTGGTAACGCAGCCAAGCACTTGACCCTCGCGCAGCCACTCGTGGGTGAAGTCTTGGTCATCGGTGATGATCTCCAGCGGCAGACCTGCCGTAACCAGCGGATCGAGCGCCTCTAGCGCCCAGGTGGCAATGCTGTCGGCATTGATGGCAATCGACACGCGGTCCTCCTCACGGCTGGCGCCGGGGGCGAGATCTTGCAAATCGCCCTCCAGATCGGCGCGCAGCAAGCGCATTTGCATCGCGTGCTTGAGCAGCAGACGCCCCGCGCCTGTGGGGCGCGCCGGGCGCGTACGCACGAGCAACACGGTGCCCACCTGCGCTTCGAGCGCGCGCAGGCGCTGCGACACGGCCGATTGGGTGATGGACAGGCGCATGGCAGCGCGCTCAAAACCGCCTTCTTCGACGATGGCGGCCAGGCATTCCAGAGCGGCAGAGTCAAAAATTCGCATCGCTTCAAATATTAAGCATACTAATGTTTATCTTGTTTAGATAATTTTACTGTTACTGCGCTGCGCAATCGCGCACACTCGCGCCCCATGCACACCATTGTTTTGGGCGCCGGCATCATCGGCATCAGCACCGCTTGGCATTTGGCCGAACGCGGCCACCGTGTCACCGTGGTCGAACGCCAGAGTGACGCAGCCATGGAAACCAGTTTTGCCAATGCCGGACAAATCTCGGTGAGCTACTGCGAACCGTGGGCTAACCGCGAAGCGCCGCTCAAAGCACTCCAATGGATGTTCAGCAAAGAAGCGCCCCTGCTGTTTCGCCCACAAAACCCGTTTGGCCCGGGCTGGCGCCAATATGCCTGGGGCCTGCAGTTTTTGGCCCAGTGCAACGACCGCGCCTTTGAACGCAATGTGCAGCAACTGGTGGCCCTGGGGGCCTACAGCCACACGGCACTCAAAGCGCTTGTGGCAGCCACGGGCATTGGCTACCAGCGCCTAGAACGTGGCATTGCGCACTACTTCACGGACCAGCATGCGTTTGACAACGCCGCACAGTCGGCCGCCCTGATGGCACGCTATGGCGTGGACCGCAAGGTGGTCAGTCGCGAGGAGCTGCTTCGCATCGAGCCTTCGCTGGCGCACTTTGGCCCGCGCATCGCCGGGGGCACCTATACGGCCAGCGACGAGTCGGGCGACGCCTGCACCTTCACCCAGGCCTTGGCCGCCCAATGCGCCCCGCGCGGCGTGGAGTTTTTGTACGGCCACAGCGTCGAGCGCATCAACGTGGCTGCTGGCCTGGTGCAGTCGGTGCTGGTGCGCCCGGTGCCCAAGGGCGATCGGGCTTCGGCAGCAGCGGCCAAAGTGATAGTCGCAGACCACGTGGTGGTGGCCTGCGGGTCGTTTAGCGCACCGCTCCTGCGCAGCGTGGGCGTGGACCTGCCGATTTACCCCGGCAAGGGCTACAGCGCCACCTTCAAGATCCTCAATGCGGACGCCGCACCCTTGGCCTCAACCATAGACGACGCGAAAAAAATCGCCATCACCCGCCTGGGCGACCAGATTCGGGTGGCAGGCACGATTGAGGTCGGTGGCTACGACCTGACCTTGGACAGCCCGCTGGCCCGCGCACGCTGTCAGATGCTCTCGCGCCGGGTGGAAGAGGTCTGGCCCGGCATGTGCGACACCCGCACCGAAGAACAGGGTGGCCAGCCACAGTTCTGGGCCGGATTGCGCCCGGCCACGCCCACCAACATTCCGTTTATCGGCCAAACCAAGGTGCGCGGCTTGTGGGTTAACGCCGGGCACGGCACCCTGGGATGGACGCATGGCGCGGGCTCGGGCAAAGCGCTGGCCGAGCTGATCGACGGTCGCCAGCCCGACATGGCGTTCACCACCTACCAAGGCTAAGCTCGGGGCGCACCGCCCTCCACCACCCCGAAAGACAAACCTATGCGCGTGAAAACCATCTTGTCCGAAGCCACGCTGGTCATCGCCGACCTCGAAGTACACCTGAACGGCGAGCTGCGCAGCAGCCCCACCCTGTGCGCCCTGCTGCCCGCCAGCGGCAAGCAAGCCGCCCGCGTGGTGCCGCTCAATACGCCCGACGGGCGACCGGTATTGCTCAGCATGGACAATGCGATCGCGCTGGACGGGGAGCCGCTACGGGCCTAAAACGCGCCGTTAGCGCATCTCTGGCTACTTGTTCAGAGCCGCTTAGGGCAAGGCGCTCAAACCCAGCTCTGCCAAAAATGCGTTGTGCTTACGCTTTGCTGTGTCTATTGCTTGCTCAATCTCGACCAATGCTTCGTGCGTAGCTTCCAGGCTGATTTCCGCCTCGCCCACCGCCGTGCTGATGTAGCGCGAGATGTTGAGGTTGAAATCGTTCTTCTCAATCTCGGCCATGCCCACCCGACGCGCGTAACGCGCCTCCTCCTCACGGAACTGGTAGGTCTTGATGATCTTGGCAATGTGCGCAACGCTGAGCTGGTTCTGGCGCTTGCCTTTGTCAAAGTGATCCGCCGCGTTGATGAACAACACATCGTCCGGCTTCTTGCACTTCTTGAGCACCAAGATGCACACCGGAATGCCGGTGGAATAAAACAGGTTCGATGGCAGGCCAATGACGGTGTCGATGTGCCCGTCTTTGAGCAGCTTGGTACGAATGCGCTCTTCTGCCCCGCCACGGAACAACACGCCGTGCGGCAAGATGATGGCCATCACGCCTTCGTCTTTGAGGAAGTGAAAACCGTGCAGCAAAAAGGCGAAGTCTGCCGCCGACTTGGGTGCCAAGCCGTGGTTTTTAAAGCGCACATCGTCGGCCATGGCTTCGCTGGCATCCCAGCGCAGGCTAAACGGCGGGTTGGCCACGATGGCGTCGAACGTTGGCTTTTTGGCTGGGTTCAGCTCGCGCAGCTTGTCCCATTCGTTGGTCAGTGTGTCGCCGTGGAAGATTTCAAACTCGGTGTCCTTCACCCCGTGCAGCAGCATGTTCATGCGCGCCAGGTTGTAGGTGGTGATGTTTTTTTCTTGCCCGTAAATCTTGCCAATGCCATGCGGCCCCATGCGCTTGCGCACGTTCAGCAGCAGCGAGCCAGAGCCACAGGCAAAGTCCAGCACGCTTTCCAGCCGCTGCTTATGCCCGGTTTTGGGCTCTTGGCTGTCCAGCGTCACGATGGTGGACAAGATGTCCGATATCTGCTGCGGCGTGTAAAACTCGCCCGCTTTCTTGCCCGAGCCTGCGGCAAATTGGCCAATCAGGTACTCATAGGCATCGCCCAGTGCGTCAATGTCGGTCGAGAAGTCGGCCAAGCCTTCGGCAATTTTTTGAATGACAGTGCACAAAACGGCATTGCGCTCGCTGTAGCCCTTGCCTAATTTGGATGAGCCCAAATCAATCTCAGAGAACAGGCCTGCAAACGTGCTCTCAAACGATTCGTTTTCGATGTACTTAAACCCTTCTTGCAAAGTGTTCAGCAATTCGCCGTTTTGTGTGCGCGCCATTTGGGCCACGCTGCTCCACAAGTGCGCAGGCTGAACAACGTAATGCACCTTGCGGCGCATCTGTTTTTCAAACGCGGGTACGTCGGCTGCATTGGCTGCGTACCAAACGGCCAGAGGCACTTGCTTGGCCTCAGCGTCTACCTTGGGGTAATCAGCACCCAACTCTTTTTGGGCGGCGGCTTCGTAGTTGTCAGACAGGTAGCGCAAGAACAGGAACGACAGCATGTAGTCGCGAAAGTCGTCTGCGTCCATCGAGCCGCGCAGTTGGTCGGCAATGGCCCACAGCGTCCTACCCAGTTGTTTTTGGTTTTGTTCAGTCATGTTTTTTCTTCTGTTTTTCTGGCTTCGGTAGCAACTTCATCGCTCGGTCAAAATCGCTTTCCAATTGATCGACCTTGGCAATTTGAGACTTGTTGAAATGGTCATATTCCAAATCAGCGAAAGACTTGGCCACCTCGTGCGATATTTTTCCTGCATGGTTCAAGATGTCACGGTCATTGATTGTCAGAAAGCCATGCAGTTTGGTAATCCAGTCGCTCATCGTCA
The DNA here is from genome assembly GCA_945901215.1 of Comamonas sp. lk. Lineage (GTDB taxonomy): Bacteria > Pseudomonadota > Gammaproteobacteria > Burkholderiales > Burkholderiaceae_C > Allorhodoferax. The sequence goes on along the minus strand of CAMDKE010000049.1, from coordinate 63 downwards.
TGGGCACCCGTCGCCTGGCCTGACCCTCGGCGAATACCAAATACTGCTCAACCAAGTTGTTGA
>CAMDKE010000048.1 GCA_945901215.1 Comamonas sp. lk | reverse complement strand
CATCATTGACGTCACCGGGCTGAAAATCCGCGACCCGCTGGCGTTTGAAGCCCAGGTTAGCCAATGGCCCGGCGTGGTGACGGTGGGCGTGTTTGCCTTTCAGCGCGCGCAGGTGTGCCTGTTGGGAACGGCCAGTGGCGTGAAAACCTTGACGTTTTAAGCGCCCCAGCCAGTGGGGACCTATTTCAGGCGGTCGCGCCGCTGCTGAGCATGCGCTCCACGTAGCGCGCGATCAGATCGATTTCCAGGTTCACCTTGGACCCGGCATGCAGACTGTGCAGGGCGGTGTTGTCGACCGTATGGGGGATCAGGTTGATGCTGATTTCGCAGCCCTCGGCGCTATCGGCCACGCGGTTAACGGTCAGGCTCACCCCGTTGACGGTGATCGAGCCCTTGTAGGCGAGGTATTTGGCCAAGGTGCTGGGTGCCAGAATCCGCAGTTCCCAGCTTTCCCCTACCTGGGCGAAGTGCGTGACCTGGCCCAATCCATCCACGTGGCCCGATACCAGGTGGCCGCCTAGGCGGTCATTGGCGCGCAGGGCTTTTTCCAGGTTGACGGCGCCCAGCCCATCAAGACCGGCGGTTTTGTCCAACGACTCAGCCGACACGTCCAAGGTGAAAAAGGGTGACTCGCCTGCCGTATCCAGGCTGGTGACGGTCATGCAGGCGCCATTGATGGCAATGCTGTCGCCCAGGCCGACGTCGTCCAGGTAAGAGGTGGGGCAGTTGACGGTGAGGCGTTTGCCGTGGTCCGCTGTTGCGCCCATGGGCGTGACCTGTGCAATGCGCCCGACGCCGGTGATGATTCCTGTGAACATACAAATTTCTTTCAATCTTAGAAAATATCGCGCTCGACGACCCGGGCCAACAGGCGCAGGTCTTCTCCCACCCGATCCACGCTGCGAAATTGCAGCGCCACGCCCTCAGCAAGCTGCGCCAGAGGGCCGAAATTGGACATGCCCGCACCCGTGCCCAGCCATTTTGGCGCCAGGTAGACCAGCATTTCATCGACCAAGCCCGCACGCAACAGCGAGCCGTTGAGTTTGTGGCCCGCTTCCACATGCAGTTCGTTGATTTCCCGCGCCGCCAGGTCGCGCAGCATGGCTGGAAGGTCGACTTTGGGCTGGCTGCCTACTTGGCCCAACGCGCCGGGCAGGTAAATCACGGTGGCACCAAGCGCCTGCAACGCCGCCTCGCGCTGTGGGTGCGGGTTGGCCGCGTAGATCAACACCGGACGTTGCGGCCCAAACAGCGCGGCGTCGGGTGGAGTTTGCAAATCGCTGTCCACCACCACCAAAGCGGGCTGGCGCGGCGTGTCGACCGCCCGCACGTCCATCCGCGGGTTGTCTTGCAGCACCGTGCCGATGCCAGTGAGCACCGCGCAGGCACGGGCGCGCCAGGCGTGGCCGTCGGCGCGGGCCTGCGGTCCGGTGATCCATTGGCTTTGGCCGTTGGGAAGGGCGGTAATGCCATCCAGCGACGCGGCGGCCTTTATCCGCACCCACGGTGTTTTGCGCGCCATACGGCTGAAAAACCCCAGGTTGAGCTCGCGTGACTGCGCGGCACCCGGACCGACTGTCACTCGTATGCCCGCATCGCGCAACTTGCCAAAGCCTTTGCCGGCGACCTGGGGGTTGGGGTCTTGCAGAGATGCGACCACGTGGCTAATGCCCGCGTGGATCAGCGCGTCACAGCAGGGGGCGGTACGGCCTTGGTGCGAGCAGGGCTCCAAGGTCACATAGGCGGTGGCCCCTTGCGTGCTGCGGCCTTGCGCTTGGGCATTGCGCAAAGCCACCACTTCCGCATGCGGTCCACCGGCGCGCTGGGTGCTGCCTTGGCCGATGACCTGGCCCTGGGCGTTGACGAGTACGCAGCCCACGCGCGGGTTGGGTGAGGTGAGCCACAGTACCGACTCGGCCAGCTGCAGTGCGGTCGCGATGTGGGGCATGGACGCTGGGCCTTAGCCTTGGCGCCCGGTGGTGCGGGAGGTCAATTGTTCACCTCATTGACCAGGGTTTTGAATTCGTCGATGTCTTCAAAGCTGCGGTACACGCTGGCAAAGCGCACATAGGCCACCTTGTCGAGCTTTTTGAGCTCGCGCATCACCCATTCGCCAATGCGGGTGGAGGTGACTTCACGCAGGCCGAGGGCCAACAGCTTTTCTTCAATGCGCTCAATGGCACCGTCAATCTGCTCCGTGCTCACTGGCCGCTTGCGTAGGGCCAGTTTCATGGACGAGGCGACTTTGGCGCGCTCGTAGTCAATGCGCCGCCCGTCTTTTTTGACTACGGAAGGAAAGTTAACGTCTGGACGCTCGTAGGTGGTGAAGCGTTTTTCACATGCAGCGCACTGGCGGCGTCGGCGGACGAAGTCACCATCCTCGGCCACGCGGGTCTCTGCGACCTGCGTGTCCATGTGGCCGCAAAACGGGCACTTCATCCGAGGGCCGCTTTACCGGTAGACCGGGAAACGTGAGGTCAGCGCGTGCACTTTGGCGCGCACGGCAGCGATGTTGGCTGCGTCGTGCGGGTTGTCCAGCACGTCGGCAATCAGGTGCGCGGTGGCGCGCGCTTCTTCGTCCTTGAAGCCGCGTGTGGTCATGGCCGGGGTGCCGATGCGCACGCCGCTGGTGACCATGGGCTTTTCCGGGTCGTTGGGAATAGCGTTCTTGTTGATGGTCATGTGGGCGTCGCCCAGCACGCGCTCGGCGTCTTTGCCCGTGATGTGCTTGGAGCGCAAGTCCACCAGCATCACGTGGCTTTCGGTGCGGCCACTGACGATGCGCAGGCCGCGCTCGGTCAGCGTTTTGGCCACAACGTCGGCGTTGGTCAGCACCTGTTGTTGGTAGGCCTTGAAATCCCCGCCCAAAGCCTCTTTGAAGGCCACGGCCTTGGCGGCAATCACGTGCATCAGCGGGCCGCCTTGCAGACCGGGGAAGATGGCGCTGTTGATGGCCTTCTCGTGTTCGGCCTTCATCAAAATAATGCCGCCGCGCGGGCCGCGCAGGCTTTTGTGGGTGGTCGATGTCACCACGTCGGCATGGGGAACGGGGTTGGGGTACACGCCCGCAGCAATCAGACCGGCGTAATGCGCCATGTCCACCAAGAAAATGGCGCCCACGTCTTTGGCCACTTTGGCAAAACGCGCAAAGTCGATGCGCAGGGAATAAGCGCTGGCGCCGGCGATGATCAGTTTTGGTTTGCTCTCATGGGCCTTGCGCTCCATGGCGTCGTAGTCGATGGCCTCGCTGGCATCGAGTCCGTAGGACACCACGTTGAACCATTTGCCACTCATATTGAGCGGCATGCCATGCGTCAAATGGCCGCCTTCGGCCAAACTCATGCCCATGATGGTGTCACCGGGCTTCAAAAAGGCCAGAAACACTGCTTCATTGGCGGACGCGCCGCAATGCGGCTGCACGTTGGCGGCGTCGGCGCCAAAAATTTGCTTGACGCGGTCAATGGCCAGCTGCTCGGCCACATCGACGTTTTCGCAGCCGCCGTAGTAGCGTTTGCCGGGATAGCCTTCGGCATATTTATTGGTCAGCTGGCTGCCTTGGGCGGCCATGACGGCGGGCGAGGCGTAGTTTTCACTGGCGATGAGTTCAATGTGGTGCTCCTGGCGCGCGTTTTCGGCGACGATAGCGGCCCACAATTCGGGATCGGTTTGTTCAACAAGAATGCTGCGGTCGTACATGCAAAGGTCCTGGTTAGTTACAAATAGGGGCGAGGCAAGCCGGTCGGCGCAAAGGGTGGTACCGCGTACCGGACCCATTTCCATCCTTTGCCCACACGGAGATTTTGGCGCTGGCGGCTGTGGCGCTTGGGTTGCCACTACCTGCCGTTGGCGATTCTATTTCAGGGCAAAAGCCCAGTCTCTGCCAAGGGGCGGCAGTAAACGGTCTGATTACGCCTTGTCCATACTAGGTGCAGGCGTCGCTGCCGCAGCGCCCACAGGCAAGGGGCGGCCTTGGGCTATGGCCTGTAGGCGCGCATATTCGGCCAGTACCTTGGCCGAGTAGCCGCCGTCGTCATCCCTATTTGCCGCGCCTACATAGTTTTTGAGGCCGGCCTCGAGTGAACCTGCGCGCGCAATGCATTCCTGCAAGACTTTGACTCCCACCCGCATATTGGCTACTGGGTCAAAGGCTGCAAGCTTGCCGCCAAAGCGATCGTACTTCTCTCCGTGTACCTGGGTCATGACCTGCATCAGGCCCTGTGCGCCAACCGGGCTTTGGGCAAACGGGTTGAAGCCTGATTCCACGGCCACAACGGCCAAAATCAGAGCCGGATCTAGCTTGTTGCGGGCCCCGGACTCAAAAGCCTCCACGACCAGCGCGCTGAGCGGCTCGGGTGCAATATTGTATTTTTTAGCCAGCCAAAAGGCCAACGCAGCCTGTGGTTTGGGCAGGTCTTTTGGATTGATCGCCGTCACACGGTCGGTGGCTTTGCCCGACACCAGACCAGAGAATGATTCCTGGCGTTCCTGCAGCCATTCCATTAATTGCAACTCGCCAGCTTGGCGCATATCGGGTTGCGCAGACAGCATGACGGCGCAAAACATCACCGCCAGGCCCAGCAGTGCAAAACCATTGTGGGTAATTTGAAAAAAGCCATCGACGATGTCTTTGGCCACGGTGACGAGAGACGCTTGGATGCGCTTGACTGTTGTCATGTGTTTCCTTGAAAGAGGGGCCCCAAGGACCCGGAATGCCGCGCCCCATTTGCCGGGGCAAACGGACAGGGTGTTCCGTTGGCAGTGTTTCAAATTGCGCCACAGCGGCAGCCACGCGGTGCCCACTAAAGCCAGGTACGGGGTGCGCGGCACCGTTTTTGTTGAATTTTTTATCCAACGAAAGAATTTTAAAATCGCTTTATATTCTCAGTCAATTATATAAAACAATTTCATTATTCATTAATCCCCTTGGTTTCGCCGTGAAAACCCCCGAACAAAGGGACTCGTGGGCTGTTACAAAAGCCGGATTGGCAGAGAAATTTCGGTTTTCCTCCTAATTCGCGGCGAAAATACGCCCCTGTCATTTTTGCTCCCCACTAGAAAAGGCTCCACGTGCCGTCGACTTCTGCAAACAAAACTTCCGATTTAGCCCAACTGGACAAAATTACCGGAGGCGCCTTCAGCGCTGCCACCGCAGGCGAACGTGCCAGCCGTGTACGGGAGTGGCTGCTTAGCAACCCGGAAAACGATATGCTGGCCGACGTTTTCCGCGAGCTCAGTAGCCGCGACAAAGGTGCCGCCAAGTTGCTGCGAGAGCGCCTGGACGACGCCAAGCGTGCCAAGTTGCAAGAGTCGATTGCGGCCGAATGGGCTGCCAAAGCCGAGGGTCTGCTGGGTTTGACCAAGCTCAATATTGCCGACGCCATGGCCTGGCAGCGCGATGCCGCCAAAGCCGGAGCGCCTCTGAGCAAAGACCCATTGGCGGGCCTCAAGCTGCAGATTGCCGAGCGCGTGCGCGTGATCGAGGACCTGCAGCACCAAACCCAGGTACAGCGCGAAGCAGCGGTTCTGCTGGCACAGCGCATTGAAGTACTGTCTACCAAAGCCTGGCGCGAGGCGCAGGCAGTGTCCGAGGCCCTGGGCGTTGACGTTGCGCACTGGCAGGCGCAGGCGGCGCTGCTGGTGTCGCACGCCAGTTGGCCCAGTACGGACCTGAAATTTACCCCCATGCTGGAAGCCTCGCGCGCGCAGCTGCTGGTGGTTTGGGAAGCGTTTGAGCAGGCGCTGCAACAAGCGCTCGCCGCGGCGCAGGACCCCAACGCACCGCTGCCCAGTGTCAGCGTTTGGGCCGAAGAGCTGCGCGCAGAGCGCACCGCCGCTTTGCCCAGTCCTAAACCGCCCAAGGCGCAGATAGATCCGCAGGTCCGCGAGGCGGCTAACTCCACGGTGCGTGAGGTGCTGGCTCAACTCGAGCTTCAAACCAGCGAAGGCCATGGCAAAGCCAGCGCCGGGGCCGCCAACGCCTTGCGCCAGGCACTCAAGGAATTTGGCAAGGCCATCGACCACAAGCTGGAAAACCAGGTGCAGGCTGCTCTGGCAGCGGCGGGCGAACTCGAGGGCTGGCAACGCTGGCGCGCCGACCAACTGCGCGAAGAGCTATTGATCAAGGCCGAAGGCCTGCTCAAGCGCCCCGAAGGCCAGGCGCTGGGTGGCCGCAAAATGCAGGAAACCCTGCGTGCTATGCGCGATCAATGGAAGCAAACCGACCAAGGCGGTGTGCCCAACCACGCGATGTGGAAGCGCTTTGACGAGGCCTGCAACGAAGCCCACAAAGTGGTCGAGGCCTGGCTCGAAAAACTCAAGGCGGACGCGGTGGAACACCGCGCCCAACGCCTGGCGCTGATTGCCGAGATTCAAGCCTGGGCCGAAGAAAACCGCACCGCCCGCGACGGTGATTGGAAAGGATTTAGCCGCATCCTGCACCAGTTTGGAGACCGCTGGCGCGATGCAGGACACCTGGGCGAAAAGGCCTTTGCCGAGCTACAACCAATCTGGAAAGCTGCCATATCAGCCGCCGCCGCTCCGCTGGAGGCGCTGCAGGCGCAAAGCCTCGAACTGCGCCGCGCCATGATTGAAGAAGCCAAGGCACTGGGCCAAGCCCCCTTGCTTCGCATTGACGCCGTGCGAGCCCTGCAGCAGCGCTGGCAGGCGCAAGCGCACCAGGTGCCGATTGACCGCCGCCAGGAGCAAAAGCTGTGGGACGCCTTTCGCAAACCGATTGATGATGCGTTTAACCGTAAAACGCTGGAGCGCGAGAAAGCCGAAGCCTCGCTCGGCCAGCGCGACCGTGTGGTCTTGGACGCCGCCAAGGCGCTTCAAGCGGCAAACGCTGGTGGCGACGCCCAGCTTATTCGCAGTTCGATTGCCGCACTGGAGGCGGCGTTGCAAGGACAAGCCCAGGCCCAAGCCCATGTGACAGCTGCCGGTGCCCAGGAAGCGCAGGTCCAGGCGGTTGCCGATGCGGTTGCCCAGGCCGGTGCCGCGTCGGTGGAAGCCGCTGTGGCCGAAAGTACGCCAGCAGAAGGCGCTGTAGGTGACGACACCAGCGCACAGCCTGGCGGGCCGACCGATCCATCCAGCGAATCCGGCGACGCGGAACCCGCCGCATCCCCAGCGGACAGCGCCGTGGTAGCCGAAGTACCCGCGCCCAAACCGGCGCCTAAGCGCGTCGTAGCCATGCGCGGCGATGACCGCCCCGGCATGAAGCGCGACACGCCCGCAGCGGACGCAGGCCGCCCGGGCAAATGGGGTGACCGTAAGGATGCCGGACGTGGCGGGCGTGACGCGCGCCCTGGTATGGACAGTCGCTCCCGACCCGATGCACGTGGCGAAGGCCGCAGTTTTGGCGCGGGAGACACTGGCGCAGAGCGTTTTGATCCACGCAATGCGCCCCCACGATTGGGCGACGCCGCCTTTCGTGCGCAGCGCGAGGCGCTAGAAAGTGCCCAAATGGCGTTGCGCAAATTGGCAGCGCAAGCCCATGGCGAGGCGCTAACCCACTTAATGGATGCCTGGCAAAACCGCAACGGCGCAGCCGTGCCCAGCGTGCAGGAGTTGGGAAACCAGGTCAATGCCGCGACCCGCAACGCTTGGACCAGTGCACTGAGTGACTCGCTGCCTAAGCATCGCACGACACCGGCCGAGGCAGTTTTGCGGCTGGAAATGGCGGCCGAAGTGCCTACTCCCGCCGAGCACCTGGATGCGCGGCGGGCGATGCAGTTACAACTGTTGACCCGGCGCAACGACCCGCCGCCGGCCCAGACCTGGGGTCACGATGTGGCAATTGCGCTGTCCGCGCCCTATGCCCCAGAGGACGCGCGTCGCTTGCAAAACTGCCTTAAGGCGTTGCTCAAGCGATAAAACCCCGGTCCGTGACCGGATAGAGCCGAAAAATCGGCTTTCAGGGGGCGGGGACGGTGGTAAGCAGGCCGATGCGCTCAAGCCACCCGGTGTCGACCGACAGCCGCAGCACTTGAGCGCGCGGTGGCGTGGCGTGCAGGTCCCAGTCGCTCAGTACCCAGCGGTTGTGGCCGCCTCCCAGGTCGTGCCGTGCCGGTTGGTGGGTATGTCCGTGGACCATGTGGTTTGCCTTGGCGTGCGTCAAAACCGCCAGGCAGGCTTGCGAATCGAGGTCTATCCATTGGATATGGGATTGGGCCTGTTGCTGCTTTTTCGCTTCGCTCTGAGCACGCAATGCACGGGCCGCTGCCTGGCGCTGCACCAAAGTCTGGGCCAGAAATTCAGTTTGCCAAGGTTCGCCACGCACGCGCTGGCGAAAGGCAAGATAGTCGGTGTCGGCCAGACACAGTGCATCGCCATGGGTGAGTAGGAGGCGCTGCGTTCCCGCTACCAAAACGCAGGGGTCCGAAAGCCGTTGCGCGCCACACGCCCCCAGCAGGTCCGGGCCCATCAGGAAATCGCGGTTCCCGCACATGATGAAGACGTCCATGCGCTTGGACGCCTGGTAAAACAGGTCGCTCACCGTGGCTTCAAATCCACTGCCGCCGCCCAGCGCGTCGTCGCCGACCCAAACCTCAAACAAATCGCCCAGCACGCACACGGCCTGAGCTGGCGTGGATTGCAGGTAGCGGCGCAGGGCCGCCAGGGTCAGTGGCGTTTGTGCATCGAGGTGCAAGTCTGAAACAAAGTCAACACAATGCCAGTGCGGTGGGGCAAGCAGTTCCATGGAGTCCACCGGACCGGTGCCCAAGCGCCTAGATCGCAACCGCCTTGCTGATCACGATGTCGACTTGGGGTACGTCGTCGTGAAAGCCTTTGCGACCGGTTTCTACGTCCTTGATTTTGTCCACCACGTCTTTGCCACCAACCACTTTGCCAAAGACCGCGTAGCCCCAGCCTTGCGACGAAGACCCTGTATGGTTGAGGAAGGCGTTGTCGGCTACGTTGATGAAAAACTGGGCGGTGGCCGAATGCGGGTCGCTGGTGCGCGCCATGGCCAAGGTATAAGGCTCATTTTTTAAGCCGTTGGCGGCTTCGTTTTCAATGGGTTTTGCCGTTTTTTTCTGACCCATGCCCGGCTCCATGCCCCCGCCTTGGACCATAAAGCCGGGGATCACGCGGTGGAAAATGGTGTTGTCGTAGTGACCATCGCTGACGTACTGCAAAAAATTGGCTGTCGACAGCGGCGCTTTTTCTTGGTCGAGTTCGACCGTAATGACGCCGTAATCAGCAATGTGGAGTTCGACTTTTGGGTTGCTCATGGTAGTTTGACCAGGTTGATAGCGTTGATGGTGAGGGGTGTCAGAGGAACGTTTTGAAAGCCGCCTTGGTTGCCCACGGCGACGGTGCGAATTTTGTCAATGGTTTCCATGCCGCTGACTACTTTGCCAAACACGGCGTAGCCATAGCCATCGGGTTGTGGCGCATTGAGACCATCGTTATTTGCCACATTGATGAAAAACTGCGAAGTCGCCGAGTTGGGGTTTGCGGTGCGCGCCATGGCGATGGTGCCACGGTCATTTTTGAGGCCGTTGCTAGCCTCCAGCGCAATGGGACTGCGCGTTGGTTTTTGCGCCATATTGGCGGTGAATCCACCACCTTGCACCATAAAGCCATCGATCACGCGGTGAAAAACAGTACCGTCGTAGTGTTTATCAGCTACGTAGCGCAGGAAGTTCTCTACGGTTTTCGGCGCTTTCTCTGGCTGCAACTCCAGCACAAAGTCTCCTTGGCTGGTTTGTACTTTAACCCGGGGTGCGGGTTCGGCATGGGCGGCTGTTAGTGCCACTATGCTGCTTGCCCAAAGCAGCAGGGCACCCCAGCGTACCCATCGGGTTTGACTTAAACGCATCAATGCACTCCTTCAAAAAAAATCTTCCACTCTTTATTGGAACGAATCCAATATTGGCGTTTGTGGATGCCGCTGCGCTGCCCTTTGGCGACCTCGCCAAAGCTCACCACCATGGTTTCAGCCGAGTCGTTCCATTGCAGGTAGGACAGGTTTTTGAGTTCCAGGTCCCGTCCTTTTAGAGACTTCAATTCTGATTTCAACAAAGGCGTGTACTGGTCTAACGACTTACCTGCGCTGGAAAAATCAGGGGTATAAAAAGCCAGCATTTTCTTCATGTCACCCGAGACTTTGCTGCTGCTCCAGGCATTGAGGGCCGATTGAAAAGAGCGCGCCGGGTCTTCGAGCTGGCTGGCGGGTTTCCAGACAAGTTGTGCGGCCACTACCACCGGCGTGTTGCGCACTGCGATGCTTTGGATGATGGCCAGCAAGTCCGGATTGGACAGCACCAGGCAACCGTCGGTCGATCGCGGCGCCCGGGAATACTGGTGGGGCGGTGTGCCGTGCAACCAGATGCCGCTGCCGGACTTACCACGCCGTTGATCTAGGATATTCGGGTAGTTCAGGGGCAGGGCACCGGCGCCGTAAAAATCATTGAGCGCCTTGGTATCTAAATTGCTGGTAATAAAGTAAACCCCCAGCGGCGTGCGCTGATCGCCCTCTTGGGTCTTGAGGGTTCCGGATTTACCAACGGACACGTAGTAGTCGTTTTTGAGCCGCAAGCCCGCGGCGGTGTTTTCAAACAGGTACAGACGAGAGCGTGATGCGTCAATTGCAATAGCGTGGCGCGTTTGGGGGGCGATCTTTAAAAACTGGGATGGAACGGTTCCTGGTGGTGGTCGGTCGTTAAGCGCGGCGACGCGCCGCAGTGACTCCTCTTTGAGGTCCAGCAGCGCCGGTGCACCGCCAAGCGCTGACGCATCCGGAACATCGCCCAAGGATTGCAGCGTGCGGGTGCGCGCTGCCAGCAGGTCACCGTAGACCAATTGCGCCAGCTGGAAATTGGGTTGGGCGCGAACCAGTTTTTCGGCCTTGGTCAATGCGTCGCGGCTGTTGCCTTGGGCCATCAGCAGGTAAATGTCGAGCAAGCGCGCTTCAGACTGCCCATCCGCCGCGCTAAGACCGGCTGTAGACGCCGGCGCCTTGGCCTCGCTTAGCGACGGTGCAGCAAGCAGCGTCGCCAGCAGCCACCATGCGACCGCGACGCGTCGTAAAAACCGATGCCATCGTGGTGTCGATTGCAAGGCGTGGCGCCGTAACGCTTTACGCACCGACTGACTCGCGAACGATTTTCCAGACGTCGCCATGCTTCACCATTTCCAGCGTCTTGCGACTGGAAATGGCAATGCCATTGGCACGGTAGTTCTGGCGAAACTTGGCCGTTGCTTTGCTGCCATTGACCACGATTTCCAGGCCTTCGATACGCACGGAAATTTTCGCCTTCCCCTCAATGCGACCGCGCCTCTCGCTTTCCCACTCGCTGCGGCTGAGTTTGCCCGAAGGCGTGAACTCTTTGGCGTAGGCGGCAAGGTAGGTTTTGACGTCTTTGGCCGACCAGGCGTTCACCCAGTTTTGCACGGCGGCTTCCGCTTCCTTAACGGCCGCGGTGTCAAACGCAGGCTTGGGCGCGGCTGCAGAAGCAGTGGCGGA
>CAMDKE010000047.1 GCA_945901215.1 Comamonas sp. lk | reverse complement strand
GCCACCCAGTTGCACGACAAAACCCAGGCTTTTTGTCTGTTTGCCACGCACTATTTTGAACTCACCGAATTCCCGGCCAGCCACCACAACGCCGTGAACGTGCATGTGAGTGCGGCCGAGTCGGGCCGGGACATCGTGTTTTTGCATGCCATTGAGCCGGGGCCAGCCAGCCGCAGCTACGGCGTGCAGGTGGCGCGCCTGGCCGGCATGCCCGCCGCCGTGCTGAACCAGGCGCGTCGCACGCTGGAGGCGCTAGAAGCCCAGTCCACCGAATCGCGTGCGCAAGTCGATCTGTTTGCCGCCCCTCCCCTGGAGGCGCTGGCCACCCCCAGCGCCATAGAAGCGGCGGTAGCCGCCCTGAACCCCGACGCGATGAGCCCGCGCGAGGCCATGGACGCGATTTACCAGCTCAAGGCGATGAGCGGACGTTAATTTTTAAGGAGACGCGGATGTTTACCTATGTGTGTCTGGGCACTAGCGACATAGCCCGCTCGGTGCGCTTTTACGACCCGGTGATGGCCGCTCTGGGCCATGCGCGCTGCCACACGCCGGGCGAAGAAGATGCCGGCGAGCTGGTGGGCTGGGGCAGCTACAACAACGAAGGCGCCCACGAAGTGGCACTTTGGCTGGGCAAACCGTTTGACGGTGGCCCACCCAGCAGCGGCAACGGCACCATGGTCGCTTGCAAAGCCACCCATTGGACACAAGTAGATGCGTTTCATGCGGCGGCACTGGCTTTTGGGGGCAGCAGCGAGGGCCCACCGGGCTTGCGACCCCAGTACAGCCCCGACTTTTACGTGGCCTATGTGCGCGACCCCGACGGCAATAAACTGGCTGCCGTGTGTCGGGGCTTTGTGGCGCCCCAAGCACCCCACAGGTAATCCGCTACGCCCGTGCTGCGGCCCGGTGCACCGATAATGGGCCGCACCGACCCCGTCTCTCACGCCACTTCCCGCCCATGACTTATTGCGTCGCCATCAAACTCAACGCCGGCCTGGTGTTTCTCTCCGACTCGCGCACCAACGCCGGTTTGGACCAGATCAACACCTTTCGCAAGATGATCGTCTACGAGAAGCCGGGCGATCGTTTCATGGTGCTGCTGTCGGCGGGCAACCTGAGCATTGCACAGTCCGTGCGCGAAATTTTGCAAGTCGAGCAGCTCAAGGAAAACGGCGACACCGCAGGCACCACCATCTGGAACGCCACCAGCATGTTTGACGCCGCCCGCGTGCTGGGCGCGGCCATTCGGCGGGTCTACCAGCGAGACGCCGAGTCGCTCAAGCAAGCAGGCATGGACTTCAACGTGTCCCTCATTTTTGGCGGCCAGATTGCCGGCGAAGGCATGCGCTTGTTTCAGGTCTATTCGGCCGGCAACTTTATCGAGGCCACGCCTGAGACGCCCTACTTCCAGATTGGTGAGTCGAAATACGGCAAGCCGGTGCTCGACCGCGTCATCACACCCCAGACGCCCCTGGAAGAAGCTGCCAAATGCGCGTTGGTGTCTATGGACTCCACCCTCAAATCCAATCTGTCTGTGGGCTTGCCGCTGGACATGGTGGTCTACGAGGCCAACAGCTTTAGCACTGACAAAATCGTCTGTATCGATGACAACAACCCGTATTTCAAAATGTTGCACAACAGCTGGGGCCAAAAACTGCGCGAGGTCTTTGACAGCATTGAAGACCCCATGTGGAATGGCGGCCCCACCGAGGTGCCGCTGCGCCTGCACTCGCAGCGCAACCTGCCCTTGAAAAAAATCAGCACCCCGCAAGAGAAGCTGATCTAGTGGCCACGCCATGATCCCGGTCATTTTTTCCCACGGCAACAGCTTTCCGGCGGGCACCTACAAGGTGCTGTTCAAGCACTTGCGGGCACGCGGCTTTAACGTCAAAGCGATTGACAAACTGGGCCACGACCCGCAGTACCCGGTAGACAACAACTGGAACAATCTGGTCGATCAGGTGGCCGATTTCGCGCAGCAAGCAGCCGACAAAAATGGCACGCCGGTGTGGCTGGTGGGGCACTCGCTGGGTGGTTTTTTGAGCCTCATGGCGGCTGCACGCCACCCGCACCTGGCCCACGGCGTGGTGCTGATAGACGCGCCCCTGCTGGGCGGATGGCGCTCGACCGCTCTGGGCATGATCAAGGGTACCCAACTGGTGGGCTCACTCTCGCCTGGCGCGGTCAGCCACAAGCGCCGCAACAGCTGGCCCGACCAAGCCGCCGCGTGGGAGCACTTCCGCCACAAAAAGGCCTTTGCCAAGTGGACCGACGAAGTCTTGCACGACTACATCACGTGCGGTACCGTGGAGCACGAGGGCAAATGGGTGCTAGCGTTTGACCGCGACATTGAAACGCTGATTTACAACACCATTCCGGACAACCTGGACCGCCTGTTCAAACGCCACCCGCTGAAATGCCCGGTGAGCTTCATCGGCGCGCGCCAGTCAGTCGAGATGCGCCGCGTGGGCATGGGCCTGACCGACCAGATTACCAAGGGCCGCATCATGATGCTCGACGGCACGCACCTCTTCCCCATGGAAAAACCACTCGCCACTGCCGCAGCCATTGAAGCATCGCTGCGCAATATGGGCGCCTAAAGGCCAAGTCGATCGCGATGCGAAGCAAAACTGATTTACCCGAGGTGTCGCAACAACTCGCGCAGGCCGGTAGGCTGCTGGCGCAAGGCCACCCCGACGCCGCCGCGGCCTGGTGCGAAAGCGTCTTGTCCCAGCAAGCCGACAACGCCGACGCTTTGCATCTGCTGGGTGTTGCCGCCTTGCAGCAAGGCCAGGCGCAGCGCGCCATTAGCCTGATGGACCGCGCCTTGGCGCTACAGCCAGAGCGTGCAGATTTTTATGCCAACCGGGGTCTGGCCTGGCAGGCGCTGGAGGACGCAGCCCGGGCGGTACAAGACTTTGACCGAGCCGTCGCACTCGATCCCGCGTCTTCCACGGCCCACTTCAACCAGGGCGTGGCCCGTCACCAGCAGCGCGCCTACGATCTGGCATTGGCCAGTTACGAAACAGCCTTGGCCTTGGAGCCAAACTTTGTGCCGGCGCTAATTAACAGCGGCGCAGTACTGCAGAAGCTGGACCAATGGTCGGCTGCCCTGCAGCGCTACGACCAGGCCCTGGCACTCGCTCCGGATAACGCCGACGTCCACTCCAACCGCAGCGTGGCGTTGGGGGTTTTAGGCCAATACGATGCGGCTCTGGCCAGCGCGCAGCGCGCCGTTGCCTTGCAGCCCACATCGGCCCAACACCACTACAACGTGGGTAATGCCTTGCGCGACCTGCACCAAAACGAAGATGCGGTAGCCGCCTACGACCGCGCCCTGGCATCACAAGCGGACTATGTGCGGGCACACTCCAACCGGGGCGTGGTTTTGCAAAAGCTCGGTCGCCTGGGCCACGCCATCGTCAGCTATGACCGCGCCATTGCGCTAGACAACAAGGCCGCGCACGCCCACTACAACCGGGGCACGGTGCTGCATGAGTTGCAGCAGCTTGACGCCGCCCTGGGCAGCTACGACCGCGCCCTCCAGGCCCAGCCCGACTACCCCGAAGCGCATTGGAACAAGTCTTTGGCGCTGCTCTTGGCCGGTAATTTTTCGCAAGGCCTGCCTCTATATGAATGGCGCTGGCATCCGCGCAACCGGGGTCCGAGCGCGGCGGTTTTTACCCAAGCGCTGTGGCTGGGTTCCACGGCCCTGGCTGGAAAAACGCTGTTGCTGCACGCCGAACAGGGCTTGGGCGACACCCTCATGTTTTGCCGCTATGCCGACCTGTTACGCAGCTGGGGCGCTCGCGTGCTGCTGGAAGTTCCCCAGCCGCTGCACCGCCTGCTGCGGGGTCTGGACGGCGTGGACCAGTTGCTGGTGCAGGGCCAGACCCGTGGCGACTTTGACCTGCATTGCCCGCTCCTGAGCCTACCGCTGGCCGTAGAAACCTACCGTGCCAGCACCGGATCCGATGGCCAGGCTGCGACACTTGCGACGCCTTTTGGGACGCCAGATAAGAACGCCAAGCTCGCCTATTTGGCGGCCGACCAGGGGTTGCGCTCGACGTGGAACGCCACCCTGACTAAGCTAGAAAACGCCCATACACAGTCCCCGGTGCCGCGACCGCGCGTGGGCATTGTCTGGCGCGGCAGCAGCACGCACGCCAACGACCACAACCGCAGCCTGCCCCTGGCCGAACTGCTGTTGCACCTGCCACCCAGCTGCCAGTACGTGGCTTTGCAAAAAGAACCTACGCCCGACGATGCTGCCACGCTCCAAGCCAACCCGCATATCCTGCAACTCGGCCCAGAACTGAACGACTTTGCCGATACCGCTGCGCTGCTGGCTTGCCTGGACCATGTGGTCTGCGTGGACACGGCGGTAGCTCACCTCGCGGGCGCCATGGGGCTGACGGCCAGCCTGCTGCTGCCTTTTACGCCAGACTGGCGCTGGCAGCTGGGGCGCACCGACAGCCCCTGGTACCCCACGCTGCGCCTGTACCGGCAACAGCAGCGCCTCCAGTGGGGTGCGCCGCTGCAAGCACTGGCAAAAGATCTGGGCGCAATGCGCGCCAACCCTAGGGCGCCCAGGTAACCAGGCCGCTCCAGGCCGTTGCAAGCACCACTACGCCAAAGGCAATGCGGTAGTAGGCAAAGCCGACAAAGCTGTGGGTGGATACAAAACGCAGAAGCCAACGCACGCAGGCCCAGGCGCTGATAAACGAAAACACCAAGCCAACGGCAAACAAGGGTATGTCGTGCAGGCTGAGCAAGGCACGCTCTTTGTACAGGCTATACACCCCGGCCCCTATGAGCGTGGGAATGGCCAGGAAGAAAGAAAAGTCGGTTGCCGCTTTGCGTGACAGGCCCAGCAACATCCCGCCGATGATGGTCGCGCCGCTGCGGCTGGTGCCCGGCACCATGGCAAGGCATTGCACCAAACCGACCTTGAGCGCATCCAGGGGCCCCATGTCGTCGACGTAGCTGATGCGCGAAAACGTGCCGGTGGCCACGTCTTGGGCCTGCGACTGCCGCCGCTCAGCCCACAAAATAGCAAAACCGCCCAGAATAAAGGTGGTGGCCACCACCTCGGGCGTGAACAAATGCGCCTTGATCACATTGCCAAACAACAAGCCCAGCACCACGGCCGGCAAAAAGGCGATCAACACATTCAACGCAAAACTTTGCGCCCGCACTTGGGTGGGCAAAGCCAGCACGGTGTCGCGGATTTTTTGCCAGTACACCAAAACGACGGCAAAAATGGCTCCGGTCTGGATGGCAATGTCAAAAACCTTGGCCTTGTCGTCATCAAAACCCAGCAGCGCACCGGCCAAAATGAGATGACCCGTGGATGAAATTGGCAAAAACTCGGTCAAGCCCTCGACCACCCCCATGACGGCGGCTTTACCTAGCAGTGCAATATCGATCAAAGCAAACTCCTGTGTGAATAACTGGCAAGCAAGCGGATTTTCGCACCCGGATGGTTGTTGTAGCATTGGCAACTATGCAACTTACCCCACTCATTGCCGTCCACATGAGCGCCGCCATTGGCGCAGTTGTACTCGGACCCATTGCCTTGTGGGCGCGCAAGGGACGCACCCAACGACCTGTGCTGCACCGCGCTTTTGGTTATGCGTGGACCACGCTGATGCTGGCCACGGCCACCACCGCCATTTTTATTCGCGACTACAACTTGCCTAATGTGGCTGGCTACACGCCCATTCACTTGCTCATTCCGGTGACCTTGTTCAGCCTTTTGGGTGCTTTTTGGTTCCTGCACCGCAAAGACATCGTTGGCCATCGCAAAACGATGCAAACGCTTTACTGGAGCGCTTGCATCATTGCCGGTGGCTTTACCCTGCTGCCCAGCCGCTACCTGGGCCAGCTGATTTGGGGCCAGTGGCTGGGGTGGCTTTAAACGCGCAAGCGAAAGTGCGTACGGTACTGGTGTAGCAAAACCCAACCCGCAAGCAGCAAAGACACCACTACTACCCCGGCGCCCAGCCCGTAAACCATTCGACCCAGTTGTTGTGACTGGTCTACTGCGCCGACGCTGGAGAGCAAATACATCCAATCGTGTGAATCCACCGTGCCGGTCTCGCCATTGAGCAGCGTCAGGCGGGGCTGCCACGCGTCGTACACATAGGGCGCGATGTCGAGCAGCGAGACGCCAAAAAACCAGGCGCCTAGCGCCGCACCGAAGGCGTCGCGGTTGGTAACCCACAGTCCGCCGCATAGCAGCGCCGGCATGGTGAGCTGCATCACGCTGCCCCCGGCCACCATCAGCCACTTGCCAAACACCGAAAACACCGCGTGCCCCGCTTCATGGAACACCATCAAGGGGTAGTGCAAAAACGACGCGCCCATCTCCCCGGTGCGGTAGTCCAAGCCCAGCAGGCGCTGCGACCACGCCACAAAAGCCAGCCACAAGGCCACCCGCAGCCAAAACTGGCCCGCGCCAGGCACAAAAGTGGGGCGCGTCACGCCAAGCCCCCGACTAAAATCAAGTACATGAGTCATCCCCCCGCCGCCACGTCTGTTACCAAACCCTCTGCCCAAGCCTCTGTACAAGGCGCAAAGCCCAGCAACTTCCTGCGACAGATTATTGAACACGACCTGGAACACGGCACCTATGCCAGCCGCCACTGGGCAGGTACCCCCGGCGACGCCGCCCACCATACTTCAGGCCCGCTGGACCCCGCACGCATCCGCACCCGCTTCCCCCCAGAGCCCAATGGCTACTTGCACGTGGGCCACGCCAAAAGCATCTGCCTGAACTTTGGCCTGGCGCGCGACTACGGCGGCGTGTGCCACCTGCGCTTTGACGACACCAACCCCGAAAAAGAAGACACCGAATACGTCAAGAGCATCATCGACGCCGTGCGCTGGCTGGGTTTTGACTGGGCACAAATAGGTAACGCGCCGGGCAGCGACCCGGCGTTCCAGGCCAGCGACTACTTTGGTTTTATGTACCGCGCCGCCGAGGCATTGGTGCAGGCCGGCCACGCCTACGTGGACGAACAAACGCCTGAGCAAATGCGCGCCAACCGGGGCGACTTTGGCAAGCCCGGCATCGACAGCCCGTTTAGAAGCCGCACGCCCGCCCAGAACCTGGCTCGCTTTCGCGAAATGCGCAATGGCCTGCACGAAGACGGATCCATGGTGCTGCGCGCCAAGATTGACATGGGGTCACCCAACATCAATATGCGCGACCCGGCCATTTACCGCATCCGCCGCGCCACCCACCACAACACGGGCGACACCTGGTGCATCTACCCGATGTACACCTTTGCCCACCCGATTGAAGACGCGCTGGAGCAAATCACCCACAGCATTTGCACCCTGGAATTTGAAGACCAACGCCCGTTTTACGACTGGCTGATGGAGCGCCTGATAGAAGCCGGCCTGCTGGCCAGCCCGCCGCCCAAGCAATACGAATTTGCCCGCCTGAACCTCACCTATGTGGTGACCAGCAAGCGCAAACTTGCGCAACTGGTCTACGACCACAAAGTCAGCGGCTGGGACGACCCGCGCATGCCAACCCTGGTCGGCCTGCGCCGCCGGGGCTACACGCCCCAGAGCCTGCAACTGTTTGCCGAGCGCATTGGCGTGACCAAAAGCGACAGCTGGATCGACTATTCCACCCTGGAAGGCTGCCTGCGCGAAGACCTGGACGCGTCCGCCCCGCGCGCCATGGCCGTGCTAGACCCCCTAAAACTGGTGATGACCAACTGGGACGATGTGATGGGCGCAGGCACCCTGGACGCCTGCAGCGCCGCCATGCACCCCCACCACCCCGAGCTGGGCAACCGAGCGTTCGTGATGGGCCGCGAGGTGTGGATAGAGCGCAGCGACTTTGAAGAAACGCCCCCGGCCGGCTTTTTTCGCCTCTTCCCGGGCAACAAAGTCCGGCTGAAATACGGCCACATCATCGAATGCACCGGCGCCCTGAAAGACGCCGACGGCCACATCACCGAGGTGCACGCCACCCTCATCCCCGACACCAAAAGCGGCACGCCGGGCTCGTCCAGCGTCAAGGTCAAAGGCGTCATCACCTGGGTGGGCGCCCATGACGGCGTTAGCGCCGAAGTGCGCCTGTACGACCGCCTGTTCAGCGACGAACAACCCGACGCGGGCGGCAAAGACTTCCTGGAAAGCCTGAACCCCAACAGCCTGAAAGTGGTGACCGCCATAGTGGAGCCATCATTGGCCAACGCCCTGCCCGACCTGAAGTTTCAGTTTGAACGCCTGGGCTACTTTGTGGCCGACCGGGTGGACCACGTGGCGGGGGCGAAGGCGGTGTTTAATTTGGCGGTGGGGTTGAAGGATTCTTGGGGTAAATAGGAGCCATGCCAACCATTGCCATATTCTTTGGGATCATCGTGCGCATGTGGCACGACGACCACCCCCCGCCGCATATCCATGTGGAATACCAAGGTTTTGAAGCCTTGGTGGCAATTGAAACAGGCTTGGTCTCTCAGGGGGAATTGCCCCGAAAAGTGGCCAGCATTGTGCGAGATTGGTGCTTGTTGCACCAAACAGAACTGCTCAATAATTGGGACAAAGCCCAGCACTTTGAACCCCTGGACCGCATACAAGGAGCCGACCGTGATTAAGTTGCTTGATGTCAAAACCATTGCGCCCCATCAGCTTGAACTGGTTTTCAGCGACCTTAGCCACGGCGTGTTCGATGGCGCGAGTTACTTGGCAAGCCGCCAAGGCCCACTGCTTGAAAACCTTCGTGACCCGGCCTACTTCGCCCGCTGCTTTGTAGACGCAGGCGCATTGTGCTGGCCCAATGGGCTGGAATTGTCGGCTGCACGGCTTCATGAGCTGGCTTGCAGCGCGGAAGCGGCAGTTTGAGGACTTTTCAAAACACTTTGAACAAGCCCGCTCGTCATTTGGCGATGGGTTGAGGGATTCGCTTGGAAAGTGATGATGCGACCGCGATACACCACTGGGAGCCGAAGCCATGGAAAGCATTTACTTTGAAAAAGACGACATCCTGCAAATTCGGGTGTCAGACAAGGCGATCGTGCGCGAGGTTTCCCAAGACTGGCACACCAACATCAGCTACGCCGAGGACGGCACGGTTGTTGAAATCGTCCTGCTGGATGCAAAAAAAGAGGGGCTGATGCCCATGGAATTACGTCAGGCGGCTTGAAGGTGCCTGTGTTTTCACAAGTCCGGCAGCATTCACACGGTATGAAAATTTCTTACGATAAAGCGACCGACTCGCTCTACATCCACTTAGCGGATCGGGCGTCGGTGGACTCGGACGAAGTCAATGACGGCGCGGTGCTCGACTTTGACTCCAATGGCGCGCTGGTGGGAATCGATGTGCAGCACGCCAGCCTGCGGGCGGATATCCACAACCTGTCGGTGCTCCGTCTGCTATCTGGCAAATTGCAGGCTGCTTAAGCGCAGAATTCTGCTTAGTTGACCGCTTGCGTTGGGCATCCCCCCCGACCGATGAGGCTGAGTCGGCCGTTACTCGTACATCGCCATTGCGCCAAAAGACGCAGAGCAGTCACAAAGAACCCTCCGAAATAGTTGACTAAACCACAAGGGAATTCCGACGCCCCGTCTTAACCGGTGTTATTTACCTACCCCCCATAAACCGCAACACGCCCCACGCCTCTACGTAAGCGACCCGGGTTCGCAAACCTGCGCCGCAGCGCTATATTCGCCCTTACCCGTCCACCTGGAGTTTCTATGTCCCAAGCCGCCGAAGCATTAAGCGCCCAAGTAGCCATGCTGCCCCCCGAAGAACGCATGGAAGTGGTAGAGCGTATCTTGGACAGCTTGGACGAACCCGATGCAACGCTGGACGCGCTATGGGCCACGGAGGCAGACGACCGGCTTGCGGCCTATCGGCGCGGTGAAATCAAGGCCGTAGCCTTGTCAGATGTCATTGCCAAATACCAAGTCAACATCAAACGCGCATGAGCGTCCGGTTGCTAGAGCCAGCGCGGGCCGAACTTGATGACGCCATCACTTGGTACGCAGAACAGGCGCCTGGCCTGGGAGACGCTTTCTTGATTGAAACACTCAGGACGATACAGCTTATAGAGCAATACCCCACAGCCTGGCACCCGCTCACACCGCAGATTCGCCGCTGTCGCTTGCGGCGATTTCCCTATAGCCTGGTCTACACGCAAGATGGCAACGATCTTCTGGTTGTGGCCGTTGCACACCAGCACCGCAAACCCGGCTATTGGCGTGCCAGACTGAGTTAGCCCCATGCACCCCCACCCCATCCTCCACTTCTGGTTCACCGAACTAAGCCCCAAGCAGCACTTCGCCAAAGACCCCGCCTTGGACGAAGCCATCCGCACCCGCTTCGGTGCCACGCTGGAGGCCGCGGCCCGGTGCGAGCTGTTTGCCTGGCGCGCCACGCCACAGGGGCGGCTGGCGGAGGTGTTGGTGCTGGACCAGTTTTCGCGCAATGTGTACCGCGACACGCCCCGCGCCTTTGCGCAGGACGCGCTGGCCTTGGCGCTGGCGCAAGAGCTGGTGGCCAGTGGGCAAGACCGCAGCCTGCCCGTTGCGCAGCGCAGCTTTGCCTACATGCCCTATCTGCACAGCGAGTCCGCGCTGATGCACACCCAAGCCGTGGCGCTGTTTTCGCAGCCGGGCTTGGAAGACAGCTTGCGCTCTGCGATGCGCCACAAAGCCATCATCGACCGCTTTGGCCGCTACCCCCACCGCAACGCGGTTTTGGGGCGCAACTCCACGCCGCAGGAGCGGGCTTTTCTGCGCGAGCCGGGGTCGTCGTTTTAGGGGTGGGGCTAGCTGACTGCATTGCCCATGGTCAGCTGCCGTACCAGCGCCATAGATACAAAAATGCCTGGCGCCGCTAAACTGCGCCGATGGCCATCGCTCCCTTTCAATCATCCGCCGTTCTGAGCGCCGCCCGCGACTTTGCGCGTCGGGTGGCTTTGGACTGGCCCGTGCAGGGCGCCGTGCTGTTTGGTAGCCAGGCGCGCAGCAGCGCGCACGTGGGCAGCGATACCGATGTAGCCGTGCTGTTGCAGGGCGTGCCCGGCGACTTTGTGGCCACCAAACTCGCGCTCGACGACGTGGCCTATGACGTTCTTCTGGACTCAGGTATCCGCATTCAGCCCCTGCCAATTTGGGAGGCTGAGTGGGAACATCCAGAGCGCTACAACAACCCGCGTTTGCTGGAAAACATTGCCCGTGAGGGTATGTACCTGTCACACCGATTGACTTGATGGTCAAGGCCCAGCGAGCACTTGGTTAGGCCAAGCTGCTGCTGGACAGTGGCGATGTGGATGGGGCCTGCAATCGGGCGTACTACGCCATGTTTGACGCAGCGAGAGCCGCGCTACTGGTCATTGAGGCCCCAGTTCCCGCAGAAGTGGCCCGCACCCACAACGGCTTAATTACGGCGTTCAGCTTGCACTTGGTTAAACCTGGCCTGATCGCGGTGGAGCAAGGGCGATCTTTAAACAAGGTTGAAGACCTGCGTCTCATCGCAGACTACCGCGACGCGCCAGTTAGTCTGGAAAACGCCACTTGGGCGCTACAACAAGCAGTCGATTTCTTGGAAGCGATTCGCTTGCTCCAAAGTAAGCGCTGAAGCACGACCTCGCACCCGGAATCTACGCGCGCTCCATTTCCCGCCAACACCCCGGCGCCAGCCCCTCCAGCGCATAAGGGCCAATCGC